>JAFGMS010000229.1 GCA_016927375.1 Anaerolineae bacterium | reverse complement strand
GGAGGATGGAAGGAAGATGGAAGGAGGATGCTTGGACGACGCTTAGACGCCTCCCCGGATAGCACATAGTCAGAGTTTGTATGGGGGCATTTCAAGTTAAAGAACGGGGAGTAGGGGGAAGTGCATTGCAGTGGGGAACTTGTGCATTTGCATGTGGTAGGAAATGTTTTGTAGGTGCAAAGCAACCTTCAAACATACTTTAACTCGCCGACAAGCGGCCGCTGCGATATGCTATAATCGACGCTTGATAAGCATCTGCTTGAGTTGATGGGTGTAACCATCACAACGATTTCTCTTTCAATCGTCAATCAGACAATAACAGGAAAAGCTGGGATATATATGTTCAAGAACTTACTGACCAAAGTGGCCGGCGATCCTTATGAGCGTGAGCTGAGCCGCTACCGCGATATTGTCGAGCAGGTCAACGCGCTTGAGCCGGAGATGCAAGCCTATTCCGACCTCGATCTGCGTGCCCTGACCGAGTCTTTCCGCGAGCGCATCCGTGCCGCCACCGAGGGCATCGAGGAGGAAGAAGAGTTTCTTCAGGCTGAGCGCGAAGTGCTCGACGAGATCTTACCGCAGGCTTTTGCCGCTGTGCGCGAGGCCTCGGTGCGCACCATCGGGCTGCGCCACTTCGATGTGCAGATCATCGGTGGAACGGCGCTGCACGAAGGCAAGATCACCGAGATGAAGACCGGTGAAGGTAAGACGCTGGTGGCTACACTGCCGCTCTACCTCAACGCCCTGACCGGGCGCGGTGCACATCTGGTCACTGTCAACGAATATCTGGCCCGCCGTGACGGCGGCTGGATGGGGCCTATCTATCACCTGCTGGGCCTGACGGTGGGTGTCATCGGCAAGGAGCAGCTCTCTGCCATCTATGATCCTGATTATGTCGATCCGGGCGGCGACCTGGAAGATGAGCGCCTGGTGCACTGGCGGCCCACCCTGCGCCGCGAATGCTATGAGGCTGATATTACCTACGGCACCGCTGCCGAGTTCGGGTTCGATTACCTGCGCGACCACACCGCAATGGAGATCGAGCGTATCGCTCAGCGGCGACACCCTGACTCGCACGTTTATGTCATCGTCGACGAGGTGGACTCGGTGCTGATCGATGGGGCTCGCACACCGCTCATCATCTCGGGTCCGGCGGCCCAGGCCTCCGGGCAGTACATGCGCTTTGCCGATGTTGTTAACCAGGCCCATCTGCGCCGCAATACGACCGACATCGAGCACGATGAGGAGCCCGACGGCGACTACGTCCTCGATGATCGTACTCAATCTGTAGCACTGACCGACCTGGGCATCGAGAAGATCGAGCGGTTGCTGCCGGAGATCGACATGGCGGCAGGGCAGAGCCTGTACGATCCGCAGAACTATGAGTTGGTCCACTTCCTGGAGAATGCACTCAAGGCCAAGTATGTCTTCAAGCGTGATAAGGACTACTTCGTGCAGGAAGGCCAGGTGATCCTGATCGATCAGACCACCGGCCGGCCGATGCCCTCTCGTCGTTATTCTGAGGGCCTGCACCAGGCCATCGAGGCCAAAGAGGGCGTCCAGGTCAAACGCGAGGATGTGACCATCGCCACCGTCACCATCCAGAACTACTTCCGTATGTACCAGAAGCTGGCCGGCATGACCGGTACGGCCATGACCCAGGCGGAGGAGTTCGACACCGTTTACAAGCTGGATGTGGTCGCCATCCCTACCAATGTCGAGTACATTGCCTCTACCGGCGAGTTGGAAACACGTAAAGATAGAATCGAAGGCGTCCCGGTCATCACCTACTGGGACCCGGATAACGGCAAGCGTCCCAAATACTACCGGCGTATCGATTTCTCCGACGAAGTATATATGACCGCTCGCGGCAAGATGATGGCCGTGGCGGGCGAGATCGAGGCCTTGCATGAAGAGGGAAGGCCTGTGCTGGTCGGGACCGGCTCGGTGGAAGCCTCCGAGTACCTGAGCAGCATCCTCAAGAAGAAGAGTATCAAACACTGGGTGCTCAATGCCAAGAACCATGATAAGGAAGCCTTGATTGTCGCGCAGGCCGGGCAGCCGGGCGCGATCACCATCTCGACCAGCATGGCCGGACGCGGTACCGATATCCTGCTGGGCGGCAACCCGGAAGGTCTGGCTGCTACCTATGTCGCCGATGCCTGCTTCCCGCTTCCCATCTTTCTCCCTGTCGTGACCGATGTGGCGGAGGGCAGGCTGGATGCTGCTCGCCAGAAGGCGGCCTCCTCGCCGCTGCTTGGCGAAGCGATCATCGATTGGGTCGCCGGGGCCCACGAGGAGCTTAAGCGCAAGATAGAGGTTGAAGATGAGCTGCGGCAGGTGGTCCAGGACGTGCGCGAGGACAAAGCCTATACTGACATCCCCTTCGACACGCTGGTCGCGATTGCCCAGCAAATCGGTTTGGCGTTCATCGATGCCCGGCGGCTGGACAAGGCCCGCCAGATCGCCGAGGAGCACGGCGCGCCGCTCTCGCTGATCCCCGATATGCACTTCCGGTTGGGCGAGTACCGCTCGCTCAAGGGGACGATGGGGCAGGTTGGGCTGGTCGAGACGCTGGCCCGCCGGTTGTTCGAGCAGCATTACAACGCCCGCGCGGCGCTGGTAAGGGCTGTGCTGGCGGACGACATCGAGGAAGCCCAGGCGATCTGCAAACACATACCCGCCTTGCCGGAGAAGCTAATCGGCGGCGTGCAGGATATTGTGCGTGAGTGTCGGGAGGCCCGCCAGGCCGTGTGGGCAAGAGGCGGTCTGCACATCGTTGGTACCGAGCGGCACGAGTCACGCCGCATCGATAACCAGCTCAGGGGACGTGCTGCCCGCCAGGGCGACCCCGGCTCGTCGCGCTTTTACCTGTCGATGGAAGATGAGCTGATGATCCGCTTTGGCGGCGATCGCAGCAAGCGGATGATGGAGCGGCTGAATATCCCCGAGGACATCCCTATATCGGCTAATATCCTCAGCAACGCCATCGAGCAAGCCCAGGCGCGCTTCGAGATCTTTTACTTCGAGATGCGTAAGAACCTGGTCGAGTACGATGAAGCGGTCAACTTCCAGCGCCAGGTCGTCTACGATGAGCGCCGCACGATTTTGGAGGGCGAGACGGAACAGCTCGACGAGATGGTGCATGAGTTTATCGGCGAGGCACTGGAGCGCTTGATCGAGCGGCTGCGTGAAGATTACGAAGCCTGGGCGCAGGGTGAAATCGACCAGGTCATGGAGGACTTCTCCAACATCGAGACCGGCGAGGTCAACACGCGTGGTGTCGTGCAGCGCATCATGGCTCTTATCCCCCGGCCTTCAGAAGAAGAGATGCAGGATCTCCTGTCGATTACCGACAGCCGTGATTTGTCCGACACGCTGCATGATATGGTCCTAGACGGCATCGACGAGGGGTATAACCTGCTCATGCTGTATGCCGAGATCATGCGCATCGTGCCGATCTGGCCGCTGCTGCCTGCCGTCGGCCCACGTGGGGTAGAAGGCTGGGATGAGTTCGTCAGATTATCTACCCAGACGCTTGAGAAGTACAGCAGTGTAATGCCTAAAAACGAGGTTGCTGAGCTGCTTGATCAGCTTGATATCGGCCTACAAAATACTCTGCGTGATTTCACGGCCAGCCACAGTGGGAGCACCAGGCCGCAAGAGGCTTTGGCCGTCTTTTACGGACAGATCAATGCCGTGTTTTCGGAGACCTTCCGAGCCGTCATGGTCTATCTGGAGACGGACGAGCTGATCGATATGCTGCTGGAGCGCGTCGATGAGGTATTGGAGATGGCGCGCCAGGAGCCTGGGCCGGGTAAGCCGCCTTTTGCCATCGGGCCGGAGGAGCTGCCGCGCTACCAGCGGGCGCTGATGCTGTCTGTGATCGATCTTGAATGGCGGCAGTATCTCACGGCCATCGATGATCTGCGCCAGGGCATTGGCCTGGAAGCCTTCGGCCAGCGCGACCCCAAAGTGGAGTTCAAGCGGCGCGCCGCTGACATGTTCGAATCGCTGCGCACCGATGTCCGGGAGGGAATCGCTCGCAGGTTCTTCAGTGACATTACCCGCCACCGCCAGATTGTCGAGGAACAGAAGCGTATGGAGCAGATGCTCGACATGCTGGCCCAGTCCGGCTATCGGGTCCAACGTAAGGTGTCAAAGACTAAAGAGGGGCAGGCTAAAGTGGCTCAGACGGTACACAAGGATATGTGGAGCAAAGTGGGCCGCAACGATCCCTGCCCATGTGGCAGCGGCAAGAAGTTCAAGGACTGCCACTACCGGCAGATCCAAAAGCAGCAGCAGACAGTTGCCCAAGGCGAGATCGTCCGGGGCAGAGGGGGGAAGAAAAGACGCCGGCGTTAGGCGAACCTTTTCGCTGGTGGCGGATTTATGACCTTCAAGAATTTAACCTGACCACTCGGGCATAATGACGGATCGCCCTTGCGGTTCTTCCCGAGAGACTTCCGAAGTCTGATGCACCGCAACACACTGGAAAACGCTTTCATCCACTGATGGTGCAGTCATCAGCTTGGCTTCGCAACGATACGACATTGTGGTCGGGTTAATTTGTCAAATTGCATCAATCCGGCAGTGCGTCCAAGCCACACGAGAGCCTAATGGGTAAGCTCGACCGTTATGAGGTTCGCAGATAAAAATCTGCAGATCAGGGGTTACAGATGAATATCCGTAACCAGCGTGAAGCTGTACGCCCATCAGCCGCTACAAGTCAACCTTCTTGTGCTGCTGTGTCGTCGGGTGGCGCGATAGGTTGGCGGTGTTGCGGCGGTTGCGCAGCGCGACCAGCTCCATGCGGTCCTTGGCCAGGTCGGGGTGACCGGTAGCCTCTTCGATATTGACGACGTGGGTCAGAAGTGCCTCGGCTTCGTCCAAATGGCCCATCCTGGCGTAGACTTTGGCCAGATTGTAAGCGGTGATCGCTTCACCCTGCCGGTCGCCTGCTTTCTTGCGCAGACGCAGCGCCCACTCGTAATAAGTCAGGGCGCGTTCAGGTTGGTCCATCTCCTCGAAGACCAATGCCATGGCGTGGCGCGTCGAGGCCTCGCCCTCGATGTTGTTGTCTTCCAGATGGATCTCGAGTGCATGTTCGTGCGAGGATAAAGCTTCCTTGGGGTTTCCCATCCGCCGCTGGGCCATGCCGATGACATCCAGCGTGGCAGCCTCGCCGGCACGGTCGCCTGCATCCCATAAAATAGCCAATGCCTGCTCGTAATATCCCATGGCCGTTTCCAGATCGCCCCGCTGGTCGTGGATCAGGCCGATGCAGTTGAGCGCGGTGGCTTCACCGGAGCGCAGTCCCAGGAGGCGGTAGAGCTCTGCTGTCTGCTGGTAGGTCCGAACCGCGCTTTCAGTGTCTTTCTGCTGCCAGTAAACCCCAGCCAGGTTTGCCAGCGTGGTGGCTTCGGCCGATTTGTCACCGGCAGCCTGGTAGCCTTCCAGGGCACGCTCGTAGAAACTAACAGCCTGATCGGGTTGCCCCAGTGATGAAAAGGCCGCCCCCAGGCGTACCAACATGCCCGAAGGAGCGTCTTCAGGGCCGATAGGCCGAGCGCCTTTCTCGTCGGTCAGGGGATCGGTTTTCCCGATGGCTATCTGTGGATTGGTGTCGTCTTTTCGTTCAGTCATGGCGTATAGCGTATGGCTCGTTGCTCGGCACTCAGCACCCGTTCCTCATCCCTCATGCCTCTGGCCTTGTCCCTCATCCCTCTCCATTTGCTGATTATACCGCGAGATACACTCTGGGGAAGTTGGATTTTGGATCATCAGCCAACCTTGCACCAGCACGCTGGAAAGATTGGGTGTCCCTACTGAACGGACGTTGATAGCGAGCATATATAGCCCTGGTGGGATGCCTTTGGCATCTACGAGTATATCTACCGTCGTCCCCGGTGTTGCCGAATAGGTGCTGGTCCACACGGTAGGGAGACCTGGCCCGTTCGCCGGCTTTATCTCTACATGTAAGGAGCCCGGATACCCGCTGTTGGTGATGGTGAAGCTCCCCATATCAGTCACCCCTGCACAACCCGCCTCGACGGTGCGGGACAGCTCCGCTGCTGTTACTCCTACAGTAGGCCCATAGTCCAGGGGAGGATATTTCTTCATCCGCGCAAGGGCTGTATAGGCCGGCAGCGGCGCCCCGGTTGTTGTCAGGATGCTGAACCAGCGCAGATGGCTGCACGTCGGTTCGTAGCCGGAACTGTACAGCTGCCAGTTCAGGTTCCATAAAAACATCGGTCCGGCCCATGGCCAGTTGGCTTCTGCATATTGGTATGCCCGCACAATGTAGCTGGCCTGGGTTTCTTTGGAGACCACCATCCACTGGAAGTCTCTGAACATGTGATCGTTGCGGCAGTCCAGGCCTTCCTCGGCCGGGTCGCGCACCCAGCCAAACTCGGTAATCCAGACCTGTTGGTTTCGAATTCCATTCTTTTCCAGAAGCTGAGCCATGCGCTCGGTGCGGCGGAAAGAATATTCGTGCTTGTAGGGATCGGCTTCGGGAGGCTGATTGAACCCGTAAGGATGGTATCCCCATACATCGAAGCAGCGGCCTGCTCCGGCATTGATCATCTGCTGTGCAAACTCCAGGTCATTGATGACGGTCCCATCGGCCCTGGTATCTGTTGGCGCCAGACCGGCAGATACGACCGTGATGTTGGGCGCGGTCTTCTTGAAGATGCGATATCCCCGGCATAATGCATCGGCATATTGGCGAGCATTGGGAAGCTGGTTGCCCCACTCAATGGTGAGATTAGGCTCGTTGCCGATCTCGACAGCCTCTACCCCCAACAGTTCGAGCCGGTTAGCAAGCTTGACCATATCCTCTTCCCATGCAGAGATGTTGCTGGGGTAACCACGTACATCGGTGCGATAGAGGATGTGTTGATCGGGAAATTCATTAACCTGGTTAAGATCGTAGAGCTTGACCCAGTCGAGGCCAAGCTCGGTAAGCATCGTTGGCGGCACTTTGAGATGAGGCCCCACATTGATGCCGTATCCCAAATGGCGTTGGTGAGCCGCCTCGGCGGGTTCGAGAGGGCTGCCAAGACACAGCATTACCCCCAGGCCAATGGAAAGCGCGACAATAAGTGAGATGTTGGTGAGAGGGTGTCGACTATTCATAACTTTATTGTAATTGCTCAGACCTGCGAGTCTTTTGATTGTATTAATACTCCTTATCCTAACCGATCCGGGCGAGTGGGGCAACAGTCCTCATTTCCTAAATGCAGCCCAACGATAGTCACAGCTTCCGGATTGTCGTGTGTGCCCGTCTCCTTGCTGCTTGTATGGTGTGGGAGAGTTGTGGTATGGGTTGGATTGACAGCGTCGGCAGTGGCTGTGGTGTGGCGTATAATCGGATAGGTAAGCATAGTCGCAAACTTGCTTACCCTCACCCTGGTAGCCCGCCGTTTTTGGCTATGTTATACTCAAAACCTGATGTTCTATATTTTAGTAGTGCCGGGAGGAAAAGTTAATGGAACAGAATTCAGTTGTTCAGGAAAGACCGGAAGGTGACGAGAAGCGGCGTAATACCTGGTTGATCGTCGGCATTGTGGTCGTGGTGGTGTTGTGCCTGTGCATCGTCGGTGGGGGTATAATTGGCGGCGCCTACTTTCTTCTTGGACCCAGCATGAGTGTATCGCAGCCTGCTGTCGTGACAGTGTTTGCAATGACCGTCCCGGTGCCGGCGCAGAGTGCTCTCCCTACCGACACCCCCGTCTCCCCGAACCGTGATGACGGAGATGATGTTGACAGCGGCGATAGTCCTGCCGGCGGCGATGCCGATGGACTGCTTGAGCAGCTCGATGCCGGGGAGCTTACACTCGATGGTGTCGATGTGTCTGAATCGGCGACGATTGGCCCTGTTCTGTCCGTTGAAGTGACGAACCCGGGCAGCGAGGATGTCACCGTTATCATTCCCTGTGGGTTGATCTTCGAGCCGCAAGACAGCGGCGAGCAGCGTATGATGGTCATCCAGCAGACTTCGGCTGTGGTGCCTGCTGGAGGCAGTGCAAGCATCGAGGCTGTAGTGGCCTGTATCGACTCGATCCAGTCTACGCCATCGGGTGTGACGGGTTACACGGTTGGCACAAGTGCCGGGGGCGAGCTGCTGACGCTGGCCAACTGTCTGTGCCAGCGGGATCTGAATATCGAGAGCGATATGTTCGGTGGGATGGGAACGCAGCTCGCCGTGTGGGCAGTCGTCGATGGCACGTCCCCAAGTGCTATGCTTGATGACTTCGAGCAAGCTGAGGGCGCAATGGGAGATCTTTTGGAAGGGCTGGAGGCGTTGGAAGGGCTGGAGGGAATGGAGGGAATGGACGAGCTCCTGGAGCAATTGCAGGACCTGGACCAATTTCTGGGCCCTGCTGTTGATGAGGCGGAGGCTATCCTAAGTGAATGTGGGATCAGCGTCCAATAAACCATAGAATGGGGCAGTTACGCGGGCTGGGAAGGGCACTGTCGATAGTGTCCAGTCTGCTGACCCTGGCTGCCTGCCAACCTGCAATATCACCCCCGGCCAACAGGCTGGGGGTTCATCTTTTGCTCGATGATGGGCGCCAATCCTGGCCGGTCGAGGTCTGGCCGGAGCATCTGCGATATGCACGCCAGGCTGTTGGTGAGTGGGGCTACGTCACCGAGCTGGTGCGACTGGACGATCTCGCCCCCGAAAAGTGGCAAGCTTTCTTCGATCTGTGTGCCGACCGGCACCTCATCCCCATCTTGCGTCTTGCTACCGTCTACAATGTCGAGCATGGGTGGTGGGATGCGCCGGAGCCGGATGATGCCGGTACATATTTCACCACTGCAGACCAATATACACGGTTCATCATGGCACTGGATTGGCCGGTCGATGCGCCTATCATTGTGGTTGGCAATGAGCCTAATCATGGTAATGAGTGGGGTGGCCGTCCCGATCCGGCGGCCTATGCTCGCTTTCTGATCGACGTGGCTGACGCGCTGCATGCGGCTGAGCCGGATGTGCAGGTGCTGAACGCCGGCTTCGATCCTTACACGCCGCACACCGGCAGTACTCCTTGGGTGGATGGCATGTTCTACATGGACGAGGAGAGCTTCATGGACGGGATGGTGGCCGCCTATCCCGGCGTGTTCGAGCACATCGATGGGTGGGCCAGCCACCCGTACCCCATGGGAACCTTTGCCGCGCCGCCCTGGGAGCAGACGTACCAGGTCGATTGGCTGAACGATGCAAGCAACCCGGCTCATGTCGAGCCGCCGCCGGGTGTAGTCAATCGAGGTGTGAATGGCTATGAGTGGGAGTTGTTCAAGCTGGCGACCTATGGCGTGCACCCTCTGCCTATCTACATCACCGAGACCGGCTGGCGGCATGCCGAATCGGCCAACCCGGATTCGGTCGATAGCAGCCCCGCCTTACCCGATGCCCAGACGGCAGCCCACTATCTCGATCTGGCGTTGCGTGGTAATGGTGGGCGCTACCCTGATTGGCCGGAGGAAGGCTGGACGCCCTGGCCGGCCGATGCGCGTGTGGTGGCCGTCACACCCTTTGCGCTCGACGGCAATCCCGTGGATTGGGGGCACACCAATTGGCTGCACCTCGATGAGGGTGGGGAGGTGCTGGGGGTATACCCGGCCTTCGATTTGCTGGCCGAGATGCAGCCCTGAGACAGTATGCAAGCACTATGAAGTGTGCAGGCAAGCTGAGGGAATGTCTTAATTCCTACCGGGGGTTCCTGTTTTCTAGGCTAGAAATCTGGGTTTCTAGCCTAGAAACTTATTTTTCTAACCTAGAAATTTGATCTCTCGCCGAGGAAATTGCATCTGCAAGTCTCGATGCAAGCAAGAGCCGCCGGGAATGTGAAGAAAGTAGAGAAGGATATCATCAACTCCTGGTGCGCTATTGTTTCCTCGCCACGATGGCAAAGAGATCGGCCAGTGCTTTGCCTTCGCTTCCACCCAGCGAATCGTAAAACAGCACATCGACAAAGCCACATTCCGCCAGCAGCTCCCGGTATCCCTCATCTGTGTAAGCCTGCATACTGGAAGAGTGACGGGTCACACCCCCTGTAGCGGCATCGACAATGAAATAGCGCTCTATTGCCACCGAGCTTTCATTGTCCCAGAAGCTCTCCATGAGGCAGAGATGTGGGCGCTCCGAGAATAACCCGCCGTCGCTGGAATACCAGCCAGATGGCCCCTCACCGATCTGCCGGACGTACTCGAATGTGTGAGGCTCCAGAAGGAGCAGGCCGCCGTTGTTTAGTGCATGGTGTGCCTTTCCCAGGATCTTCTTAGCATCGTAGGCGCTGAACACGTTGAACTCCCCGAAGATCAACATGGCTAACCCATAGCCTGTGCCGTAATCTGCTGCCCGGATATCCTGGTGAAAGTACGTGCAAGAGAACTTGTTGGCATCGGCATCTTCTTTGGCGTAGGCAATCGAAGCAGGAGAGAAATCGATACCTACACACTCATGCCCCAGGCCTGCCAGCCGCCTGGCGTAAAGCCCTGGCCCGCAGCCCAGATCGAGCACCTTGACCGGCTTTGTCTTCAGGACTGTCTTGTGTATCCAATCAACATGTCTGTCGATGGTTTCAAAACGGCGGCTGGCCGCATCATGTTCCTGATCGAGGTGCTGCTTGAGCATTCGCTCACTGAACCCGGGGTCGTTCCAGGGGATCTTTTCTCCTTCAGACCAGGGTTCCGGGTTGTACTGCCGATGAACGATATCCAATAGATTCACATCAACTTCCTCTCGTGTGATGCAGGGCTGCATGCAGCTCTGCTGTTCATAGGGTGTATGCCTCCGGCGCTTCTCCGTCTAGGCCATACCAGATAATGTATTTGTGACTACTCAGCATAACAGGCTTGTGCCGGAAACAGCTGTGTCTGGCAATTCTGCTGTATTGCTCATCCCTTCATCTCACAGCCAAAAGCTAACAGCTAAGAGCCAACGGCTGATAGCTGAGTAGTTACATGTATTTTATCTTTCTGATTGCTTGAATGTCACGACCGTGCTACCTTTATGCTGTAGGACACATTGTCAATGTCTTGCTGATTTTCCAAAACGAAGAAGGAGAACGGAATGGATGAAGACAAGACACCGGTAGTGATCCTCGGCGCCGGTGGGTATGCGGCTGTGGTGCATGAGATTCTGAACGCCCGCCCCGATGTGCTGCTCATCGGCTGTACCGATAAGGCACTCGGCATCAGTGAGCGCAGCGTTGGCGAAGGCGTCACCTTGCGCATCCTGGGCGATGATGATATCTTACCCCAGCTTGCCGATCAATATCCGGGTCTGCATGCAGTGCTTGCGTTGGGTCCCGATCTGATGGATGTACGGACACGCCTGATCCGCAGGCTTGATAGGGAAAAGATACCATCTATCACAGCCGTTCATCGCAGTGCGATCATCTCTCCTCTTTCTAAAATCAGCGAGGGTACCGTGGCGCGTGGTGGCTCGGTCATCAGTGCTACCAGTCAGGTTGGCCGCTGCTGCCTGATCAACCTGGCCGCCAGCATTGACCATGACGCGCACCTGGGGACGAATGTCTACGTAGGCCAGGGTGCACAGATATCGAGCTATGTTCAGGTGGGCGATAACGTGGTGATCGAGATGGGGGCCAGCATCAACAGCCGGGTGACAATCGGTACGGGGGCACGGGTGACCGGGGGGGCCTTTGTCAATACGGACGTCCCCGATCACGCTGTCGTGGTTGGCGTCCCGGCGCGTGTGGTGAGATACTTGAACCCACTATGATTGTCCGAAATCGTTTCTTTGCTGTCGCCGCAGCAGTTGTGCTGCTGTTGGCTTGTCGGGCGCCCGGAGTCATGGCTCCGGCGGGGCCGGTTTATTCGCCAGAGCCTGATCTAATCCACACTGTCACACCCAGTGCAGTGATTGCTACACTGCCGGCAGTGCCGTCAGCTACTTCCACACTGACGCTCACACTCATCCCGACTTTCACCCCAACACCGTATGGCTGCGAACGCCCGCCGGATGACATGACGCGGGTGAAGGTCAAGGAAGATATGATTCTCAACCAGCGCACGGTGTGGATGCTCATGCACGCCCAGCAGCTCTATGGCGAGGGCTCATACGATTATATGAAGGTCATCACGCAGGGGTCGTACTCACCGGGTGTGTCGGCCAGCTTTGGCACACATGATGGAGGCGGCGCGGTTGATCTTTCGGCGCGAGATCCTGCTGACTGGAATCATATTCTCTATGAAGAAATGGATATGATCATCCTGTCGCTGCGCCGGGCGGGCTTTGCTGCCTGGCTGCGAGAGCAGGGCGACCTGTACGCCAATTCGCCGATCCACATCCATGCCATTGCGGTCGGCGATCCGGAACTCTCGGAAGCTGCCCGCGAGCAACTGACTGGGCCTGCCGGCTACTTCCGGGGCTTCAACGGCCTCCCGGTCGATCCGCCTATTCCTGATAATTTCGGGGGGCCTATCATCTGCCCCTGGATGATCGAGATGGGGTATTCAGACTTACAGGGATGAGGCATGAGACCAGAGGTATGTACGATGAGATCATCGCGATACGCCGTTGTCTACCTTATGCTATAAGCTGCAAGCCATAAGCCATAGGCTATCTGCCATCTGCCAGGTCACAGCCGTCTTAACAAGCCTACGGCCAATGTCAGTAGGCCCATTGCGCCCAAGGCAATGATCATGACTGCCGGGGCAGGGCCGCGGCGCGACTGTGTCGATCCGGTAGGAGGCGGAAGAGTCTCTGGTTGTATATAGGGTTCAGGTGGCGTAAAGGTTGGTAATGCTCCTCCCAATGCAGGATTACCGGGAGTGACAGTGTAGACACCAGAAGGTACAGAAAAAGCGGCCGCGGTAGCAGTCTCGGCCCCTCCGGGTGTCTGTAAAAGTACGGTCGCCGTGGCATTGAGAATTGCCTGTGTCGGCTCGATGGTCGCCTGGGGCATCGGCGTGACTGCCGGTACAGTTGTGAGATCGCCAATGATCGTTACTACTGACTGATGTATCCAGGCTTGCCCACCAGGCGCCTCTGTCCAGGCTACCAGCAGCCAGTCATACCCAATCCAGCGTCCGATAACCGGCAGTGTCGTGCCGCCTTCCAGCGTTGCGACAATGTCCGAATCGTCGCCGATGCTGGGAACAGTTCGCAGATTGGCTTGCTCGATCACCTCTGCCATTACCGGCGCGATACTTGGCGTGCGGGAGGGTGTGGCTGTTGGGCCGCCAACCTGTGTTGCTGTACTGGTCGGAAGCTGAATCTGGCTGCCGGTTGGTGTAGGGGAGGCAATCTGGGCCACTGCTGTGTCAGATCGAGCAGCACTGATGCTCAAACCGAGCATCAACATGGCGGCTGGAATCGCGATGTTCAGACGTTGAAGGATAGGTTTCTTATTCATGGGTACGATGGTACCGCTCACCCGCCGGATCGGCAAAATTGGAATTGCCGTGTGGGGCGAGTTGCCTCTAGAGGGAATGTGATATATGATGCTTCTTCAACAACATATAATCACATCAAGGGAGATGTTGTTGTGGGTCGCGCAAATGTAGGGCGTCAGAAAGCCCGGTGTCCTGAGTGTCTTGCTCCGATCTGGATCAAAGATAGCGCTGAGCTATGGGATCCAGTAACATGCCCTGAGTGTCACACCAGCTTGGAGGTCGTTAATCTGCGTCCGCTTGAGTTGGATTACCTTGGTGATGATGATTGGGCTGATGATGAAGAGGAGCTGGAGGAGGGGGAGTGGCTGTAGATACTTTTGCTGTGTAGCCACTCCCTGTCAAAATAGGCTGGTTTGTCGCTCACCAAGGCAAGCACTTAGTTGTCCACGCTGTCTGATGTGTTCACCGTTGTAGCGATGGTTTCTTGATTCCTTCTACGTACACCAGAAGCTCTTGGGCACTCTGCCGTGCCGATTCTGCCTCTGGGCCTAGCATAGCTGTCAGTTCCTCGATACGCTCCACGCCCCCCAATGGAAAGACCTGTGTCACGGTACGGTTGTCTTTGATCACCTTCTCAACCTTGAGGTGTGTGTCGCTGAAGCCTGCCAGTTGAGGCAGATGAGTGACAACCAACACCTGGTGATCGTTCGAGAGTGCCCACAGTTTCTGCCCGACGATTGCACCAATGCGCCCACCGATACCCGAGTCGATCTCATCGAAGATCAATGTGGGGGTGTGGTCAGCACGAGAGAGAACTGCTTTGAGGGCAAGCATGATGCGGGAGGTTTCGCCGCCGGAAGCAATGCGGGCAATTGGCTTGAGCGGCTCGCCCAAGTTGGGCGCGATTAGAAACTCAACCTTGTCGATACCTGTTTCATCGAAGCCTACCCGGTAATCACCGACGGGCGCGCCCTCCGGATCGTCTACTTGCTCAATTGATACGCCAAAGCGTGCACTTTCCATTTTGAGGTCGGCCAGCTCGGCCTCAACGGCCTTGGACAGTGTATCGGCGATTTCAGACCGAGCGCCGGATAGTGCTGCTCCCAGCCGCCCGATTTCGGCCAGCAGTATGCCTTCTTGATCCTGAAGCTCCTCGATGTGCTCACCGCTGTGTTCGATGCTTTCCATCTGCCGGCCGGCTTCTGCTGCCGATTCAATCAGCTCCTCGATGGTATCGCAGTTATACCTGCGCTTGAGCTGGTTGATGACCTCCAACCGCATCTCGGCTTCGTGCAGCCGTCCAGGGTCGTATTCAACACGATTTTGATAGTCGGCCAGACTCCGGGCCAGCTCTTCAGTCTGGATCGAAAGCGATTCGGCCATCTCAGCGATTTCTTTGGCTCCACCGTCTATCTTGACCAGCTCGCCCAGTGCTTCGGCAGCGATGCTGAGAAGGTCGCTGGCTGAGGGCGTTTCTTCCAACGGCTGGCGGAGTGCCCGGTATGCTTCCGTGGCCAGTTCAGCCAGCTGCTCGGAGTTAGCCAGGCGTTTTGTCTCCTCACGCAGCTCTTCGTCCTCACCTGGCTTGAGGTTGGCTGCTGAAATCTCTTCGAGCTGGTAAGCCAACATCTCAGCCCGCTGCTTGAGGGTAGCCTCATTGGACAGCAGGTCATGCAGCTCAGTTCGCACAACTTCCACCTGCTTCACGATCTTGGTCAGCTCAGCACGCTGCTTGTACAGATTTCCATATCGATCCAGCAAGTTCAGGTGCGAACCGGGCTTGAGAAGCGAAAGGTGCTCTGTCTGGCCATGAATATCTACCAGTTCCTCTCCAACCTCCTTGAGCAGAGTCAGCGATACAGTGTGTCCGTTAACCCGGCATACGCTCCGGCCTCCACGCTTCACCTCGCGGGTCAGAATCAGCATATTGGGCGTGTCGCCTTGAAGCTCCTCACGCGTCAAGATGGCCTCTACATGCTCCCGAACCGATCCTTCTGGCAGCTCGAACGTGCCCTCGATAAGCGCCAACTGTTCGCCGCTGCGCACATCATCGCTGTCAACCCGTTCCCCCAGCAGAAGAGAGACAGCGTCCAGGATAATGGACTTGCCTGCCCCGGTCTCGCCGGTCAGGACGTTGAAGCCTGGTGCGAAATGGAGTTCGAGGTCGTCAATAATCGCAAAATCTTTGATTAAAATTTCTTTTAACATATGCTCCCGTTATTCCCACCTGAATTAGTTTGGCCATGAGAGAAAGACACAGTTAGCTCTTAGCTTTTAGCTATTGGTTGTTAGTTGTTGTCTACAAGCTATAAGCCATATGCCATTGGCCATCAGCTATCTACCCATTCTCAGCCGGCTGATCGCTGCCCCCGTTGCCACAACGACATAAATCCACCAACCGATATTGGTAAAGCCTATCAGTCCTATCAAGCTTAACCCGGCTGGTATTTCCGTCATCATCTCCGGGGCGGCCCCCGCAATCATCTGAGCATATAGGACGGTGATGAGCAAAGTAGGCACCACTGCTACGACCAACGCGCCGGACACGATTCCTGCAGCCACAATAAGCCATGAATAGCGTCCGCGCCGCTTTCCGGCTGCCCGATGCGCAATATCTGCAATCAATGCCCCTGCTCCAGATGCCACAGCCAGACCGACAATTAGCATAATCCAGAGCATCCCGCCGCCGAGCAGGCTGGCCAGCGTGGCGCCAATCAGACTGAGCACGAAACTAACCACTCCCTGGATGACCAGGTCGATTGGCCGGGCGTTATAGAAGATCTGTTGTTGCCCGCGGACACATTCCTTGCAGCGATAACCGACTGGTGTGCGCACAGCACATTTCGTGCACATTGGGCGATTGCACTTATTGCAGCGCAGACTAGTCTCAATGGTTGGATGGACGGTACAAAACAGCTTTTCATCCGAGGGCGATTCTGCCATGATTTACGTCTCCTCAGGTTATTTAAGCCCCAGTCGAGCTAGCAGGGTGTGATAGAAGTAGTCGCGCTTCCCTGTCCTGACGAAATTGCTGGCATGCTCACCAGCAAGAACATCGATGTAATCGCCATCCTGTAGATCGACTTCGAACTGTCCATCGACGGTTAGAATGGCTTGATGATCGGTGCTTACATTAACACGGATCACTGCACCTTCCGGCAGTACGATTGCCCGGCCCAGGCTCATGTGCGGTGCAATAGGAATCACCAAAATGTTGTGCAAATCTGGCGGCAGGATCGGCCCACCAACTGCCAGGGAATAGGCCGTTGAGCCGGTAGGCGTACTCAAGATCAGCCCGTCAGCGATGTAAGTAGTCAGCGGGTCGCCATCAATCTGCGTCTTGAGTCGCACAACTCGTGCCAGTGAGCCCCGGCTGATCACCACATCATTAAGCGCCAGATGCTCTCCAAGCGTTTGGTCTCTTCGCCAGGCTCGCGTTCGCAACATCATCCGTTTCTCAAGCCAGTACCGGCCTGCCAGAATGTTTGGCATGATCTCCTGCCAGTTGGAAGGATCCATCTCTGACAAGAAGCCCAACCTTCCCATATTAACCCCCACGATGGGGATGACTTGATCGGCGGCCATGCGCGCGACCCGCAGTGTTGATCCATCACCTCCCAGCACAACGATTAAGTCGGTGTTTGGTAGCCGTGGGCGAACAGCCTCTTCATCCCATGTAAGCCCCATCCAGGCATTGAGCCCCTGTGAGATCAACCAGTTGTGTATCTCCCTGGCAACAGAATGTGTTGCCTCGATTTTGGGATGATGGAGAACGGCAACTTGTCTGAATGGCTGGCGATCCATGTTGGCTCTATTACTCCTGGCTGAGCGCTCACAATTGTCGCGCGTAGTATACCAAATCCGCCCAGCATACGCCGAATGGAGGCTTGTCTATAAGTATCTCAGGGTGCTCTACGATGGTTCTGATAATAGCACGTGCGTGCTATATTGTCCAGGGGTAAGTGGGGTATTTTTCGAGAAGCTGCATATCAATGTTGCGATTTCGGGTGCCATTGTCAGGCGGAAAGATTTTTGAATCATCTTTCAGTCGATTCAGCTCTTCCCAGGGGTTGCTCTGTGCCATGTATCTGAGGTATTGCTGATAGCGTATAAACCTTGTTCAGGTGAAGACATTAGGATCATCGGGGCGCACGATGTGCGCCCCGATCTAGCGGCGAATTGTTTTCCTCAGCTTCTGCCTACAGCGGCTTATCTTCTTTAACGCCCTTTTTCCTTGACTTGGATGTGGTTGCCTTACGACTGACCGACTTCTTTGTTTAGGGTGCTGTTGTGGCCTCTGCTGTTTTAACTGGGACAGCAGTCTCTTGCGGCGGCCTCACGGTCGACGTACTGCTAGCGTTTCGCGGCATAAGTAAGCCGTCAGGGTTACCTACGAAACACTTAAACAGTTGGGTATGAAGGGCATCTTTACTGCCGGGCTATTTCTGCTCAACTGTACTAGAGGGAGCTGTCTTCTGTGGCATGCCAAGCATCAAAATGGCAAATTGGCCAAAGACATATGCCAGGAGATTCATGAGGTGCATACCGGCAAAGCCAATAACAACACCCACAACTGCACAAAGCAAGGCTTCATTCATTGTGCCTGCACTGCCTTCGATGGCAAAGGAGCCATACGAGTATACGAATGGGGCAGAGATCAGGCCAAGCGTCAATGCAAACCAGGTCACAACAACGACAAAAGCCAGGATTCCCAGTGGAAAACGGGCCAGCAGATAGACTAATCCTTTCCAGGTCACGGGGTTAGTCAGAGTTGCTTTGATGCGTGCCCACATCCCCTCCGGAGGATTCGGGTCACGGGCCAGAGGGGGGATATCTATAGGCAACAGATGGTTTGTCATTTCACGCTCGAACACCAGCATTCCCCACCAAACGGTCAACACTACCAACAAGATCGGGATACCGACCCAGATAATCACCAGGCTTGTCCCCACGGACAGGCCAACGATCAAGAATATGAAATAGAACAAGCCAAGGGGAAAAGACAGCAGTAAATAGACAACATTCAAATAGGTCTGTCCTTGGGCAATTACGCCAAAGAACCGTTCGTAAATATCAGGCTTTTCCTGAACAACAGCACTCATTGTAGTCCTCCTCTGAAAATAGGCCTGAGCCATGAGGGCTGAGGCATGAGCTGAAAGCTCTATATGCACCTATTGCTTTCACAAGAAGCAGCTTGCCATACTTTCGCTACTCTTGTCATTCCCGCAAAAGCGGGAACCCATACACCACAATACCGGCAAGCCGCTGCTACTTTTATCTCTTTGTGGTGAGGCTCCTAACCCCTCTGCAATAGCAACGAGTTAACGAGTTCCGAAATGTATCTCTCAACCATGATAATCGTGGTTCGGGTGACGGTGCAGTCACACAAATGTAGTGGATGTCTGTCACCTTCCCTGCTCGCCGACCGCCACCCAGCACTTTCTCCTGTTGGGCGTTTTCATCTCTTTGTGGAGGGGTAGTTCCTCCAACAACAGCAATGAGTCAAAAATCTGTAAGCACATCTCTACATATGAAAGGGCATAGTCAATTGAGGTTCGCGATGCGATGCCATGTTCGCTGCATCCATAACTCACAAACTAATACGTATCCTGGCTCAAATGGTTCCAGCAAATACAGAAAAGGGTAATTTCTTTGAGGAACTTCCATCTGTACATAAATGAGGAGCGAAGAGCGGGATATTAAACAGGCTCAACGGCAAAAAGTGGGATTAGAGGACACGTTGGGCGCCCGTTGACGGGCAGAGCAGGTAAAGGATATTCAAAACTTGACGTGCTCGCACCGCCACCCAACCTATCGAACTTCGACCTCATGTTCTTCACTTGCAAACTTGGATGATATTCTTCCACTATTCCGCATTGAGCCATTAAACTAAAGCACCCAGGCTAGGTTTAGCTTGGGTGCTCCATCATCATGGATTGTCTATCTGAATCAGGTTTTTTGTGCTGCGTTTCTCCTGGGCGGTGCTTTTATTTCTCTGTTACACCATCAAGCGCTCCCAGGAATAATGTCCTATCGAGCGGCTTGGCGAAGTAAGCATCGAAGCCCTCTGCCAGGGCCTGCTGCTTCAGCTCAGGAGTGTGATATGCGGTGATAGCGATACACGGCAGGTTGGCCAGCTTCGTGTCTGAGCGAATCTTTCTCAGAAGCTCAACACCATCCATGCCAGGTAGAGCCAGATCAACAATGGCAGCCTTGTAGTCTTTAGTCTCAAGCATATTCCAGGCAGTTTCTCCGTCTGGCGCAACTTCCACAGCAATACCGACAACTGCTAGCATCCTGGAGACCAGCAATTGCCCATCCGGCTCGTCTTCAACGATCAGAATAGGTGAAGCACTCATGACCTCGCCTCCTCCATATCAATGCTTTGCACATTACAACCGGTATTCATTCATATAACTAAGGAAGGCATATTGCCAACAATATCAATCCCTTATAGAAAAAGCAATCATGCTAAGTTTACAGCTAATTGTGATCTACAAACAGGTCTGTAACACAAGCTGTCTTTGGCCTTAATAACAGGTTTTTGGCTGATTGCTGACAGCAATCAACTGCAGGCCATTCACTCATCGACGATTCAATTCCGGCAAGGGTTTGTAGTCTGTTCTCGGCGGCTTTCGCTTGTTTTAACTTACATCAGATACTGTGTGCCATCCAATGCCGACAGAATGATCTCTCCTAGTTTATCGGCCTTCATGTTGCCCTTCTGAACGATCATTCCTGCCGGGACGTGTAAATCCTCAGCTTGTTGTTCGGTTAGAGGATAGGTGGTGAAGACCACTACAGGAATGTTAGCCATGTGCCTGTTGGCACGCACTTGCTGCAAAAATGTTAGGCCATCCAAGCCGGGCATGGTGAGATCGAGAATGATCAGGCGAGGCGCTTGTTGCTGAACCAATTTCATGGCCTCAGCACCATTGCTGGCTTCCCTGACCGGGTATTTCAAAATCCTACGCAAGATCAACTTCAAAATCAGACGGGCATCGGGCTCATCATCGACAATAAGAATATCCTCTGCTAATGAGGCCATAGTCATATCCTCTCTTTGTGGCAACTCTACAGCGGTAACCGCTAAGGTGGCGCCTTGGGTTCAATGTAACGTTTCGATGGCAGACCAGGAACGCCCACGGCGTATGGTCTGCTGGCTTCTCCCTGACAAACTGTCCACAACAGAAGCAGGCATCTTGCCTCACGGCATCATCAACGGGAAAATTCGGCTGGTCTGACGGGAAGCGGATCTGAGTGGGTGTCTGGTGAGAAAACTTTGGGGGGACAAAAGTATGAATATAGCGGGTAGGCAGACCTCTCTGCACGCCAATCCGAGCACTCAAGGTAGGCAATCTCCTAAGCAGAGCGTCTTGCCACATACGATCTCCTTTCTTCCTACAACATCACATTTTTACTCTCACCCCTTTCCCTTGAACTGTCTGACTTTCTCCTAACTAGCAGTATAGCATAAGCCTTCACTCTTAAGCGCAGGGACGACTTACAAACGTCTAACAACACCGTGATAGCTCACCAATAGAAACAGCCCCTGGCGAGCAGCTGCCAGAGGCTGTTGGTTTTCATTGCTGCCAGAACTCAACATCTATAATATATCTCTTCAACCTCTGCTCTAAGCTTCAGGTAGCTCTCGTAACGATCGTAGTAGATGTCACCGGCGTCGACTGCCTGCAAGACTGCACAACCCGGTTCGGTTTCGTGGCGGCAATCTTTAAATCGACATTGGTGGATGTATGGTAGAATATCGCGAAAGTACCCGTCAATTTCTGATGGCTCGATGTTGTAGAGGCCGATGGCACGCACCCCAGGCGTATCAGCTACGTAGCTTCCCTTGCCAATGAAAAACAGCTCGGGGGCAACGGTAGTATGGCGCCCCTCACCGGTTGCCTGGCTGATCGATCTCACAGCCAGCCCCAATCCGGGTTGGATCGCATTCAGCAGGCTGGTCTTCCCTGCCCCGGAAGGACCGGTCAGGGCAGAAATCTTGCCTTCTAATGCCTTACGAAGCTTGCCGATACCCTTGCCGCCGGTAGCACTGGTGAAGATCACCGGGTAGCCAAAATCATTGTAGAGGCCAAAATGTTCCAGGATTTCATCGCCTCGCTTTACCAGATCAACCTTGTTGGCACAGATAAGAACCGGTATCTCGGCATGCTCAGCAATGACCAGGAAACGGTCGAGCATTCTAAAGCTTGGCTCGGGCTCAGCGCAAGAGAAGACAAACACAATCTGGTCCGGGTTGGCGATAATCACCTGTTCACGGTCGATTTGCTCAGTGCTCGTACGTCCCCCTGGGGAGGGAGCTTGCCGCGTAAAGGCACGAGCACGCGGCTGGACTTCTTCGATGACACCCTCGACAGAGACGACATCATTCTGCTGGATTTCTACCAGAGATATTGTTACACGGTCGCCAATGGCAACCGGATCGGTGTTTTTCCGTTCTTTTAATAAGATGCCACGGACCTTAGAGACGATCGGCCCACGCTCAGTCTCGACGGTGAAGAAACCGCTTTGAGCTTTGATAATCAGGCCTTTGAGGAGTTCTTGTTCAGTCAAACCATTACTCTATTTTGCTGCCGGAAGTGTAAACCAGAAAGTACTGCCTTCGCCCAGGGTGCTTTCTACACCGAGTGTCCCATTCAGCTTGCCGATAATGCGTTTGATGATGGACAAGCCCAGACCAAGACCTCTGCCTTCGGCTTTGTGGAAGCGGCTGAACATTTCAAACAGACGATCACGATCTTCCGGCTTGATTCCCAAACCATTATCGCTTACTTCGTAGCGCGCCATGTTATCATCCTGAGCAAATCCCCGGATGATGATGTGTGGAGACTCATTCTGCTTGCCAATATACTTGATCGCGTTATCTACAAGATTGGCAAAGACCTCCTCCAACCATGGGCCATGTCCTAGTGCGCGAGGAAGGTCAGACATAATGTCGATCTTAATGCCGCGCTGGTCGATTTGCTCTCTAAATCGCTCCGCTGCGGCGCGGGCAACCGGTTCCATATCAACCTCGGCGATCGACTCGGCAGCATTGCGCAGCGTTGCCAGGAGCAAGAGGCTGCTGATGATCTGATCCATCTTAAGAGCAGAACTCCCGATGGTCTGTACGCAGGTCAAAGCTTGGGGAGGAATCCCTTCCTCGCACAGGACATCAAGCATCTCGGCATAACCGATCAGGTTGGTAAGTGGACCTCTTAAGTCATGAGCAACTGTATGACCAAAAGCATCCAGCTCGGCGTTACGTTCTTCAAGCTGCCCGTATAATTGGGCATTCTTGATAGCAATGGCGGCCTGATCGGCGAAGGCTTGCAGTCGATCTGCATGAACCTGTCCAAATGTCCCCGCTCTTGCGCTAAACAGATCAAGGAACCCAATCACCTCGTCTTCTAACCGGATCGGCGCACCGGCATATGAGCGTGCCCAGCTTATATCTGTTAGCTCACCCCAACACGGATCAGCCTGAGTGTCTGGTATAGCCAAAGGTCGCTTGCTTTCGATCATCTGGCTAAGATGAGGTACAGTCTCGACAGAAAAGGCGTCAGAAGGAATATCCCTTTCTGGCCCCTGGTCTCCCCGTTTGAGACTGCGCAAGACATGCGCGGTGCCGGCTTCGACCAACATAATATTTGCTCCGTCATGGGGAGCGGCATACTGAACACTATCCAGAATGCGGTCCAATACTTCATCAAGCTTCAGTGTGCTGTTGAGAGCTGCCGCAGTGTCACGCAGAGCTTCGGCCAGAGCTCGCTGCTCAAACTCGGCAATTTCGGCATTCTTGCGAGCGGAGATGTCACGCACAATGCCCTGAAAACCCATGACGTTATCACCCTCAGTTACCAGTGTTGCCGTTTGCTCAACCCATTTTTCTTCGCCGCTTTTGGCAATAATGGCAAACTCCAGGAGTGTTTCATGCACCTGGTTTTCGAACTGGCGCTGATAGAATGACCAAAGCTGTTCCTGCCATTCTGGAGCAATCAGATCGGTAAAGGTCATCGAAAACAGTTCGTCCACCGTATAGCCAGTTAGCCTAACAGCTGCCGGATTGAGATAGAGAAACTGTCCATCCTGCCCCACTGTAACAACACTATCGCTGATCTCCTCGACGATCCGTCGAAAGCGCTCCTCATTCTCGCGTAGAACCTTCACCATCCGGGCGCGCTCCAGCGCGTAACGAATTGAGCGGGTCAAGGTTTGAGACTCGATTTGCCCCTTGACCAAATAATCCTCAGCACCCGCCCGGATGGCAGCCAGGTCAGTTTCGTTGTCATCCCGGTTGGTGAGCATGATCATCGGAGCTTTGCAGCCCAGAGCGCGAGCCTCGTCGAGCAAATCAAGGCCGGTGCGAGTATCGTCCGCTAGGCGAAAGTTGACCAGATAGACGTCATGAATGTCACGTTTGATAGCTTCCAGGCCGGCATCATAAGTTGCCGCCCAATCAGCCATCAGAAGCACGTCCTTCACCTCGGAAAGCATTTCGCGAGCGTAGAGGTATTCGCCCTCGCTATCTTCAATGAACAATAACTTGATACAAGGGATTTCTAGAGGTTTCGCACGCGTACCCGGTTCAGTTTGATAAATTGAGGCGTTTGTTTTCCTGGACATACATATTTACCTGGTGTTTTCACGATTCGGCTTCAGCACATCAAAACAGTTTACAGCAAAACACTTATTCAGCAGCCTGTCTCATAAGTTGAACGCTCCAGAACTACCGTCATGCCATAGATCCTATTGTACAATCTTCTTGGCCTTATGGCATATGGGCAAAAGTACTATTCTTTTTGTGTGCATCACAAGCTGTGACTCTCTGGATTCTCCCTGATCCGGGCAGCTACAGAGAGGCCGGGCTGGAATAGATCGAGAGTGACAGTTGCTGAGAGTTGCACTATCGCCTCACTCCATGAGGATAAAATGCTTCTGTCTCTTCTGCGGGCAGCACCCGGAAATAACGTGGGGAAGCCGGTCAAGCCTGGTTTGGTGCTCACAACCTCACCCCTGAGAAGCGTAGCAGCGCGATACGTGATCTGCGTCACCTTCGTAGACATTCAGTCAGGCGTGTGCAAAGTCGAGCTTAGCTCAACTTCAAGGACTCCCATTGCACCATCTAACTATGCTGCTGTGTGTGGCCCTACAATTGAAGCGGTGACCACCGGATTCTTGAGCAGCTAGGCCAAAGCTATGTTGGTGGGCTCTTTAAGGAGGAATCAGTAACAATTCACCAGGTGGGCGCGTCGATATTGAAAGGGAGTTTTTATCGATGCCTGCTGTCGGGAATGTTCCTTTCAATCTATGGGTAGACCCCGCAATTTGCCATCGCTGCCGGCGCTGTCTGGGGGCTGAATCCTGCCGGGGAGGTGCTTTCCGGCGCTTCGAGGTGGATGAGGAACCGTTCATCGATATGAGCCGCTGCTGGGGATGCCTGGTATGCATCTCAGCCTGTCCATTCGATGCAATTGTCAAGCGAGGCTATGGTAAATGATAGGGTCGTGTTTCATTTGAGTTGGGCGTAAACTTCCCCAGCCCAGATCGATTTGCATCTGTTCCTGCCAAGAATGCGGTCTGCCCGTTTCCTATAAGGGGCTTCTCGGTTTCCAGTAAGGAATGAGCCGGTTTCCTATAAGGGTTGGATCGGCTTCCTATGAGGATTTACTCCAGATCCTATAGGGTTTGCGCCGTTTCCTATGTGGATTTGATCCATTTCCTATGAGGATTTGACCTGATTGCAGGTAGGATTTTGTAGAGGTTCAATTAGTCCGGTCGTGACATAGGACGGTCCGTTACAGCAATTCCCGAGAGGCGTTTCAACTGAGATGAAACACACCCAAGCGATATCCGTTGGCGAAGGTTATCACCTGCTCCCAGTTCTCTTAATCACGTAGATCTTGCAGTGTCAGCCGCCCCGCCGGTCAAGGCCGAAGATGCCTTTCTCTCCGGCGATGCGTCTGGCTGCTCGTGACCAGCTGTCTCCCTCGATACCCATGGGATCCGTGCGCTGGTAGTCGTTCTTAGCAATAAACTCGTCCAACTCGGCTTCCAACCTGACCCAGATGGCCTGTTGAATAGAAATCAATGATTGGTAGCCGGCAGGATCGCGTGTCCGGCTCAGGACTTGACGGAAATGGGACAGGCACAATCCCTCTGAGCGCTCGTATTTTCCCCGTAGTGTCTCATCGCCGATATGCTCGCTGAGCGCTTGTGTGTAGCGTCCCTCTGCCTCGGCTACCATATCGCAGACCAGACACGAACGTGACGGGCCCAATCGGGCAGCCAGAGAGTTTCCTGTATCCCCTTTGCGTAAACGGGCAAAAATAGGCTGCGGCTTTGGCTCTTCAGATGACTGCTCAATGATTTGCAGCAGATCTTTGACGATGAACTTGTACAAAATGGCAATACTGAGTGAGGAGCCCTTATGTTCAAGAAGCTGGTTGCCATGCTCGTTGCATAAACCACGCCCTGCCCGGAAGGCCTTATTGACATCCAAATCGAGTGTGAATTCGTAGAGAAGGGTGCTGATGTAGTGTCTGACATCACGTCTTAGCAAGTTGCAAACAGCGCAGCCGGGTTCGACAAACATATCGCCGAGCTCATGATATGCAAGGGGTTTCATCAGTTGCAGCCTTTCTTCCACGACAGCAAGGTAAGTTGCAATACCCAATAAAGCAGTACTAAACTGTTCTTAATAGATAGTCGAATTATAGCAGAAAGCAAAACATGAAGATCGGCCTGGTCATCTACGGCAGCCTCGATACCCCTTCCGGCGAACACATTTATGACCAAATGGTGGCTGGCCGTCTGCAAGAGGAGGGAGATGAGGTCGAGGTCATTTCTTTGCCATGGCAGAGCAATTATGCTCTCCGCCTAGCTGATAACCTTGCTGAGGAAACCTTCGAGCGACTGCGGGATGCCTCTTTTGATCTACTGCTGCAAGATGCGGTATGCCATTCTTCACTCTTTCACTTGAATCGTCGGCTGCACAAACATGCAAAGTATCCCATCATAGCGATTGTTCAACATCTGCGCTCCTGTGAGCCTTATCCTTTCTGGCAAAGCCGGTTCTATCATGAAGTTGAGCGCCATTATCTGGCAACTGCGGATGGTTTTATCTTTAGCGGCCCGATGATACAAAACATGGTTGAGGAGATAATAAATGATAGGCGACCTGCTGTGGTCGCCTGCCCGGCAGGAGATCGTTTGGGACAGACTTCTACGCGGGAGCAGATCACAAGACGAGTTCGTGAAAATGGGCCACTGCGCGTGCTTTTCGTGGGTAATTTGATCCCACGTACAGGGCTGCATATATTGCTCGATGCACTTATCCGCCTTAAACCTTCAAGTTGGCATCTAACCATCGCGGGCAGCGCCGCTATTGATCGGGTTTATGCACGCTTGATTGCTGACCTGTTGCAGACAAATCACTTGCTTGATTGCGTAACTCATACTGGTTTCCTTGATAGTTCAAGGCTGGTTATTCGTTATGCCAGCAGTCATGTTCTTGTCTCCCCCTCGCTTTATGAGGGTTTTGGAATTCCTTGTCTTGAGGGGATGAGTTTTGGTCTGCCCGTGATAGCCGGAACAGTCGGGGCGATTCGCGAGCTTGTCACACATGGCGCAGACGGGTTTCTGATCCCCCATGGCAATGCAGCTGCCTTGGCCAAACACCTTCAAGTCCTGATCGATGATCGAGACATGCTGCTCGGCATGAGCCTGGCTGCCCGCGCGCGTTTCGATGCTCAGCCCACCTGGGAACAAAGCACCGGGCTGATCCGCCGGTTTTTACAAGCCTGGCCCGATCAGCCTGTTTAATCCATTGGTCACAAGTTAAGCAAATGCGCAGGCAGTCACGGGCTGGTTGAGGGAGACAAGTGCCCATTTACCTCACCCTGCGAACCGGGCTGCTATGCACAGCGATCCTCGTCCCTCTCCAAATTTGGAGAGGGACAATGCTGCTTTCTCGACTCGCCGGCCTGGCAGGGTGAGGTCATGAGGATCCTTCCTCCCAATTACCCTGGCATTCTCAACCTGTTGATGCGACATAGGCCATCAAAAAGTGGCCTTTGACGAAATGTAAAATCCCTTAACTTGTAATCCATGGTTTAAGTCTTCAG
>JAFGMS010000228.1 GCA_016927375.1 Anaerolineae bacterium | reverse complement strand
TTTGGGGCGGATTCGGACGTGGTTTTGGTTTTGGGCGCGGATTTGGACGCGGGCGCGGAGGGATGGGCTTCGGCTGGCGCAACCGCTTTTATGCTACCGGCATTCCGGGATGGGTTCCACCCACACCAGAGCAAGAAATCGCCGACCTCAAAGCTCAGGCCAACTTGATGAAGAGCCAACTCGAAGCCGTTGAAAAACGCATTGAGGATCTCACATCGGAGTGATCCTCACGGGGGGATTTTAGGCCCAGGTTGGTTACGGTTCGTGCATTGCTTTGAAAAAACGCTATCATCTGTTTATGAGATCCGTCTTGATGCGGATGCGTCCATGTTTTTTCTCTCAGCAAAAGGTGACAAGCAGAAAGGATAGGCAATGGAAGAAACTGTTGGTTGCGCTCGCGTGACGAGCACTGTAACGGGCGAAGAGCCCACATCAACACCCGAACCCCAACCATCTGAACGAAAGGAGCCCACTATGACTGTTCGTGTTGGCCAAAAAGCCCCCGATTTTACTTCTCCGGCTTATTACAAAGGCGGATTTACCTCGGTCAAGCTGTCCGACTTTGCCGGTAAGTGGGTGCTGTTATGCTTCTACCCTGGTGATTTCACCTTTGTTTGAGCGACGGAAGTGTCGGCGGTCGCCGACAAATATCCGTTACTGCAAGAGCTGGGGGTCGAAGTCATCTCGGTAAGTGTCGACAGCCACTTTGTGCACAAGATGTGGAATGATTACGAACTGGTCAGGATGGTCGAGGGCGGCATTCCCTTCCACATGGCTTCCGATCAGGCCGGCAATGTGGGACGCGCCTATGGCGTGTGGGACGAAACGCAAGGCGTTGAGCTGCGTGGGCGATTCATCATCGATCCCGACGGGGTGATTCAGGCTATGGAAATGCTGACCCCGCCGGTTGGAAGACGCATCGCTGAATCGGTGCGGCAAATTCAGGCCTTCCAGCATGTACGTGCCTCGGGAGGTAAAGAAGCCACTCCCGCCGGCTGGGAACCCGGCAAGGTCACTCTCAAACCCAACCCCGATCTGGTGGGCCGGGTGTGGGAAGTCTGGAAGCCGGATATGGAATAGATATCCGCTAACGACGGATCATAGACGCAATGCATCACAGTTGTCCTTGAGATAACTGTTCAACCTCCCGCAGGTCTGCACAGCCGCGATAGTCAGCCTGCGGGAGGCTTGTGGGAAATACAAAGACAGATGATGTCTGAGAGAGAACGGGTACATACAGAGCTTTTGACTCGGCACTCAGCACTCGTTACTCAGCACTATTTTCAAGGGAGTGGTCTATGAGCAAAAGCTCACCAATGGGAATGAAAATAGCAGCAGCTTGTAAGTGATTGTGGCATATAGATTCCCGCCTTCGCGGGAATGACAGGCAGCCGTAGCGATGATATTGGGCTTAAGTTGACACCTATGATCAGACGACCTTTGGTCGCACAACCAATCATCAATAACTCGTTGCTCGGCACTCGTTACTCAGTACTATTTTCAAGGGAGGATAATCGTGTTTAATCAGTTCAATCGCAGTCGTTTGGAACGAAATTTTGGTGGTAGTGGAGGTGGCGCCGGTTTTGGTCGGGGCGCGGGAGGTGGACGCGGTCGGGGAGGGGGCAACAAGCCCGGCTCGGGGCCCGGCGGCAATTGCGTTTGCCCAAAGTGTGGTCATGAACAACCACATCAGGTGGGCGTCCGCTGCGTTGATACAACCTGCCCCAAGTGCGGGGCGAAGATGGCTCGTGGGTAGAGGTATCGATGAAAATCATTCTAACGACAACAGAACCCAACATCACCGCCGAGATTGACCCGCGCTTTGGGCGTGGGACGCATTTCATCATCGTCGATACCGACACACTGGAATGGGAAGCGCATGCCAATCCGGGCGTCAACGCTTCCGGCGGTGCGGGCGTCCAGGCAGCCCAATTTGCTTCCGAGCAGGGAGTCCAGGCAGCCATCAGTGGTGGTTTTGGACCCAATGCCTATGACTCGCTCAACGCTGCGGGAATTACCATGTATCTGTGTGGGACGTGCCGCACCGCGCAGGAAGCCGTCGAGCGCTTCAAGGCCGGAGAACTCGAACAGCCGGCTGCGCCAGGTGGAGGCGGCCGGGGGAGAAGACGGTAAATCAAATGGGTTACCCGTGTCGAGGTTATTGACGATTGCCGGTTGTCGATTGAAAAGCAAATCGTTATGCTGATTGAAAAACGGTCATTGCGACGACCCGGCAAATACCCAATCATTAATTGTCTGGTTGTCCGGCACATACACCATCAAATGGCCTGTCATTCAGGGATACGTTTCCTGGACCGACCAGAATAGGCATGAGAGACTCCTTGTGCATCAAACGAAGGATCGACGAAGGATCGACGGATGCAGAACGGAGGCAGTCTCCTTAAGGTATAAAAGCATCGAGAGGTTGTTGAAATCAACCTCGTCAAAGCAGCTGCGATCTATTCACGCATTGACATTGAGATAGGATTCGAGTACGTATGATCATCACCGTTGCCAGCGGCAAGGGGGGGACAGGCAAGACCACCGTAGCCACCAGCCTGGCGCTCAGTATAGCTGCCGAGAAACCTGACTCGCCGCCTATGTTTTTGGACTGCGATGTCGAGGCGCCCAATGCCCATCTATTCCTCAAGCCTGTCTTCGAACAGCGCCGGGAGGTCGGCATTCTGATGCCTCAAGTGGACGAAGCGCGCTGCACGCACTGCGGCAAGTGCGCCGAGGTCTGCCAATATCACGCTATTGCTGTGTTGGGTGAAAAGACACTTGTCTTCCCCCAGCTCTGCCATGGCTGTGGAAGCTGCATGGCTGTATGTCCGGAAGCAGCCATCACCGAAATACCACACAACATCGGTGTGGTGGAGCGTGGCCGGACTCCCCAAGGCATTCCCTTTGCTCGGGGCGTGCTAAATGTAGGCGAGCCAATGGCCGTCCCGATCATTCGGCAGCTTAAGACCGATGCTGTCCCCCAACCGGACCAACATGTGATATTGGACTGCCCACCCGGCACATCCTGCCCGGCAGTCGCCTCGATCCAGGGCAGCGATTTCCTACTGCTGGTCACCGAGCCGACGCCCTTTGGGCTGCACGATCTGCGGCTGGCAGTGCAGGTCGGCCGCGAGCTGGGAATTCCGATGGGCGTGATTGTCAGCCGGGATGATGGGAAGGGATACTCTGAGGTAGATGATTTCTGCCGGGCGGAGCAGCTGCCGATTTTGCTGCGTATTCCCTTCGAGCGTGTCATTGCCGAGGGCATTGCCCAGGGCCGTACACTGGTCGAGATCCGCCCCGAGTACAGCCGTCGTCTCTGGGACATGTTCTTGAGCCTGGAAACTGCCGGCTTGCACACATCGACAAAAGGATGATTTTGATGAAGCAAGAGCACACCTTACTGACCATCGATGCCCCGAGCCAGGCACGGTGACGAAGATCGATAGAAATGAGGATCGCATGAACATCATACGAGGTATTGGATCGTTTCTATTGACACTGGTCATCTATCTGGGATTGCCTTTGATTGGTTGGGGCTTCGGTGAGCTGTCCGGCTTCTTCTCCTATCCGCAGCTGACCGGTTATGCCATCAGCATTGCAGCCTTTGGGGTAGTCGCAGCCTACCAGATGATTACCTCCCCGGAAAGTTTGCATAAAGGGAAGGGGCAGGCGGATAAGTTTGTACCGCGGCAGAGGATAGTACACTTCCTCGTAACGGGTATGTTGTTTGGCGCACTCGTCTTTGTACCCTTTGCAGATCGCCGCGGCATAGGCATCATGAGCGATGTCTCGACGATACGCTGGGCCGGCCTCGTGTTGGCCACGCTGGGGATGGGCACGATCTTCTGGTCAGGGCTTGCCCTGGGGCGGTTGTATAGCCCTGAAGTCACGCTGCAAGAGGGCCATCACCTGGTTACCTATGGACCGTATAAATACATCCGGCATCCGCGTTACCTGGGCGGCATGATGCAGGGGATGGGACTATCGCTGCTTTTCCGATCGTGGATCGGCCTGGCCTTGACGCTTGTGTTTATCGTGATCGTCTTGTTCCGGATAAAAGACGAAGAGGCGCTGATGAGCCGGGAGTTCGGACAGGAATGGGAAGACTACCGTCGCAAATCAAACAAGCTTATTCCCTATCTTTGGTAACGATCTCGCCACAGGAGAACCGACGATGGAACTCTTTCCTGAACTATCCTTTGGTTGGCTGAACGGCTGGCTGGCGTTGGCACTATTGGGTATGACCGATGGCATCCTGTTCCTGGCCTTTCCAAGGCCGGTCGTTGCGCGGCTGTGGGATCGCTCCGGCTGGAGCCGTAAGCAAACGGTATTCACCGTCATCGGCAAGCTGATCGCGTTGGGTGAGCTGCTTCTCATCGTGCTTACGCCACTGAAAATCGGTACGCCTGTCTTTGCCATCGGCGCTGTACTTGTCCTTGTAGGGCTGGCGGGTCTGATCAAGGCGCTGTTTGATTTCAAGAATACGCCAACCGATCAGCCGGTTACGCGTGGGCTCTATAAGATCTCCCGCCACCCACAGATCGTGATGTCCAGCCTGGTGCTGCTGGGCGCCTCGATCGCCATCGGCTCCTGGACGGCAGTGATCCTGTGGGTGGTTGGCCATCTCTTCAGTCATTGGGGAATACTGGCGGAGGAGGAGATCTGCCTGAAGCTGTACGGAGAGCCATACCGGCAGTATTTGCAGAACGTGCCGCGGTATTTCTTGTTTTTCTAGGAGCGCCTGACACGTGACATGCTGACCATCACGAATGGAAAACCGCAGCAGCGGGTAATGGCGGCCTATGGATTCCCGCGAAAGCGGGAATGACATGACTGACAGAAGCCTGTTGAGCATCGACCGATCATGCCTGGCTTTTTTACTGATCACTGAGAACCATTCTTCAAGGAAGCTGCCTTGTCATCCCTTTTAACTCGTGCCTCATCCCTCGTGCCTGTTTTTAAGGAGCTATCATGCCACAACTTGTCAAAGGTGGTAAGTGGGTCTTCGGATGGGTGGTCGTTGGACCGCATCGAGAAATCAAGATACCACCTGAAGCCTATACCGAATATGGTTTCCAGGCCGGCGAACAGGTCCACTTGCTGCCCGGCAGCCGCCGTTCGGGAGGTTTCAGTGTTGGGCGACACGAAGCACTCGCTCAAGCCAAGATACCCTTCGAGCGGCGTGTTCTTGGACAGGGGGTAATTGGAGAAGATCGGCAGATCGAGCTCCCACCAGAGGTCGATGTAAAACCGGGTGATCGCCTGTTGGCGGCGCGCGGCAGTGGGGTAGCGCTGGGCTTTGTACAGCATGGCCCTATTTACGAGGAAGCATTGAAGCATCCTGAGATCGAGGTATTCAAGTCATTGTGTGATTGACGATTGCCTGATTGATGATTGAAAGACAATCTGTACCCTTCGTCAGAGATGTCTATAGCTTTTGTCCGGACGAGGGATATAGAACAAAAAGGTAGATGAATTTATGAAACAATTGGTGATCCTGAGCGGCAAAGGCGGAACCGGCAAGACCAGCGTGGCAGCGGCTTTTGCCCACCTGGCGCAGGCTTCCCCTGTCCCTCTAAGGGCGGTTCTGGCTGACGCCGATGTCGATGCCGCCAACCTGGAATTGGTGTTACAGCCTGACCGGCTTGAGGCTCATGACTTCATCGGCGGCGCAGTAGCAGTGATTGATCCCGAGCGCTGCCAGGCTTGCGGGATCTGCGAGCAGGTCTGCCGCTTCGACGCCGTCAGGTCCGGTGTGCAGAGCTACGTAGTCGATCCTCTTGCTTGCGAGGGCTGCGCGGCATGCGTCTACCAGTGTCCGGACGACGCCATCCACATGGAACCGCAGCTGGCCGGGCAGTGGTATCGATCAGACAGCCGGTTTGGGCCGCTGTATCATGCCGATCTATACCCGGCGCAGGAGAACTCAGGCAAACTGGTAACGCTCGTGAAGCAAAACGCTCGCCTGCGTGCCCTGGATGATGATTACCCGGCCATCATCGTCGATGGCCCACCCGGCATCGGCTGCCCGGTCATCTCGGCCGTGGCCGGGGCCAGCCTGGCGCTGATCGTCACCGAGCCGACCGCGGCTGGCATCCACGATCTGCAGCGCATCCTGGAAACAACCAGCCACTTTGATATTCCGGCGCTGGTGGTGATCAACAAGGCCGATCTCTATGAGCAAGGAGCCGAGCAGATCGAAGAAGTCTGCCGTACGCTCGATGTCGAAGTCGCCGGGCGTATTCCCTTCGATGAGACTGTTACCGAGGCCATGCTCAACGGCCGGCCGGTGACGGCTTACCGGCCCGAATCGCCGGCAGGCCAGGCGCTGGCCGCCATCTGGCAGGCAGTAAGCGAGCGTCTCGCCCAGGCGAAAGAATGATCAGGTGCGGACAGGGCATGATGGCATGAGTATCTGGGGAGTAGGTCTTAAGTTTGCTTTCTTCTCGGCGCTGTATTTTGCTTTAGCGCTTGTCGTCCACTGTGTCTGGTACCCGTTATTTGTCATCCAGGGGATACCTTACGCTGTCTTTGTTGCCCTCGGCCTGGCGTTAATTGCTATTGGCGCTCCAATATGGATCTTGTCCGCCTGTACAATAGATCGAGCCTATGATGCGGGCATCCTGGCTACACAAGGCATCTATGCCCTCTGCCGCCACCCCCTTTACGGCAATACAATCTTCTATACCATCCCCGGCATCATGCTGTTTTTTCGCTCTTGGTTACTGCTCAGCGTACCGATCTTCATGTACGTCCTGTGCAGTTTTTTGATTCGTCAAGAGGAGGAGCACCTCAAGCAGAAGTTCGGGCCTGCCTACCTGATGTATGAAAAGCAAGCCAATGCGCTCTTTCCAAAAGTATGGAAGATATACAACGCTTTCTGGTACCCGGTGCCCACCGGTCAAGTAGCCGAGAATGTGTATGCCGTTCAGGATAGAGATGTGAACATGTTTTTCTACACCAACGGCAAGCATACTATCGCAGTAGACGCGGCCTATTCCGCGGACACAATCCGCGCGGAGCTGACACAGCTTCCGATAGATCCCTCGTCTGTAACGCACCTGTTCCTGACCCACACCGATATAGATCACGTTGGCGGGCTGGAGCTGTTTGCCAACGCGCACATTTATCTCTCTGAGGCAGAGGAGCAGATGATCAACGGAGCTACTGCCAGGTTTTTAGGGATTTATCACAATTCTAAGCTGAGCCGGGCATACGTCTTACTGAACGACGGCGACATCATCTATGCAGGAGATATTAAGGTTCAGGTGGTGGCCACACCAGGCCATACGCCAGGTTCTATGTCCCTGCTGATCAACGACAGTGTTCTGTTTGCCGGCGATACACTGGTCTATCGGAACAATCAAGCGCAGCCATTTTATCGTTTATTTAATATGGACACTGATGCTCAAATAAAGTCTATCAAGAAGCTGGCCGCTCTCCAGGGTATCGAATTATTATGTACCGGACATACCGGGTGCACGAAAGATGACGATCAGGTGATGAAATATTGGCAGGAGAAAGATGACCCAAAAGACTAATCCGGAAGATCTGCGCAAGGCCATCCTGGAACACCTCGCCGAGGTCATCGACCCCGAAACGGGTGTGGACGTGGTGCGCATGCGGTTGATCGATGACCTGGCGGTGGACGAGGCCGGCCGGGTGTCATGTACGTTTCGCCCATCGTCGCCATTCTGCCCGCTGGCTGTGCCGCTCTCGCAAAGCATCCACCAGGCCATCACAGAGACAGAAGGCGTTACGCAAGTCGATGTGGAAGTGGTTGGCCTCGCGCTCTCCGACGAGCTGATGGACATGTTAAAGCAAGCTTACGGGAAAAAGAGCAACGATGATTAAGAAGATGCTTCCCCCAGCCTATTCTCTGATTGCCATCCTGTTGATACTTGTGCTGCATTTTAGCTATCCCGGCGCCGAGATCATCCCTGCACCCTGGAACCTATTTGGGCTTGTGCCTCTGGGTTTTGGGATATGGATCAACCTGGCCGCAGATCAGGCCTTCCGCCGCGTCCAGACAACTGCCAAGCCGTCCGAGGAGCCTTCGACGCTGCTTACGGGTGGTGTTTACGGCATCAGCCGCCACCCGATGTACCTGGGGTTCGTGGCGACCTTGATGGGCATTGCCATTTTATTGGGAACTTTGACGCCCTACTTAATCACTATTGCATTCGCCATCCTGATGGATGTAACGGTCATCCGTGCCGAGGAACAAAACCTGGAGGATAAGTTTGGGGAAGATTGGTGGGAGTATAAGCGCAGCGTCAGGCGCTGGATATAGAAGACTATTGTCATTGGTCTTGACGATTGTCTGATTGATGGTTGAGTAGAAATCGTTGAGACGACGAGAAAATGCCCCAATCGTTACTTGTCTGGCTGCCTCCAACAAGCCACGAACGGCAAATTTATCGTTCATCATCACTCGTTATGGGCTGTCGTCAGATGTGTTAGATCGTCTCGATTGGGACGGGAAAGGTAGCGCGCTCGATATCGGATGCGGCAATGGACCGTTGACTATTCAAACAGGGGATGGAGAGTTGCTGAAGCTGCGTTTGTGAATGCATACCCTTCCGAGTCTATCCCCGCCGCTCTGAAATTACCGTTCATAGTTGGCAGAGTTGGTATTATCTACGGTACAAGACAGATGCTCGTCTACCAGTGTCCGGCTTGTGTATGTTGTCAGAAGCAGCGCCCGCGCATCCTTTTCGGTTTTAATCATACCTGTTTAACTAATCAGCAAGGAGATTTGACATGAAAATCGCAGTAACGGCAGAAGATAACAACGGTCTTGAAAGCCTGGTGGCCCAGCATTTCGGGCATGCGCCCTTCTTTGTGCTAGTGGATGTGACAGATGGTGAAGTGTGCGCTGTTCAGGGCGTTGCCAACCCGTTTGCCAGCTCACACCAGCCGGGGGAAATCCCAGATTTTGTCAAACAGCAAAATGCCGATGTGGTTTTGAGCGGTGGCATGGGCGGGCGCGCTATCCAATTCTTCGAGCAGGCCGGCGTCAAGGCCGCTACCGGCGCAAGCGGCACGGTGCGCCAGGCGTTGGAACATTACCTGGGCGGCAAGCTGAAGGACGCCGCGCCCTGTGATGAGAGTAAGGCGCACGGGCACGGATAGATGATGAAACCGGGTCTTTGTTTTCGGGGAAGAAATGAGCTTCTTATCGCCAGGCACAAAAAGGTACAAATGCAAGATGCAATATACTTTTAGCTCATCAGATGCTTACTTGGTTTCACAACCCTATTTGCTATGAAGACCTATCATAAGTGTCAACTTAAGAGCCTCGTATTGCTCGATGATCCGCCTTCAGCCTCGCGAACTACGTGTCATTCCCGCGAAAGCGGG
>JAFGMS010000227.1 GCA_016927375.1 Anaerolineae bacterium | reverse complement strand
TGTGACCCTGCTCGATGGGACCTATTCCTGGCGGGTGCGGGCCAGCAATGGTCTATGGGGCAGTTACTGCAGTACCTGGACAGTGACAGTTGCTGCTCCATCAGGGGGAGCAACATTGGTCTCACCGATAAACGGAACCGCAGTGACAAGTACACCTTTGGCCTACATCTGGGAAGTGGAGCCAGAAACAACCGAATATAGGTTGTATATCAACAACCTATCGGGGCGAGTACGAGCAATGGCTCGATGCAGTAATGCTCTGCACTGGCAGGGCATGTGCTGTCGTACCATCACGCAGCCATGTCTACGACAACGCAACTCTCTGTGACGCCACCGATTTGATCATAGAATTGATATTGACCGTAAAGACTACCAGTTGATAGTTCGTTGATAGAAGATGATTGCGCTATGGTGTGTTCTGTTCGATTAGGGCACTCTGTGGTGTTGGACACCTGACTACACATATGGTAAATGTATGTTGGAAGAACGGAATGGTTTCAGGAATATTCTGATATATCCACAAATTCGGAACCCCTATGAAATCGATGGTTAGAAGGATCCACGATTGTGAGTAATACCCAATTGCCACTAAGATGCTGGCTGTCACGAGTTGGCCCGCTATCACTGCGTGCCAATTTTTCGTGGACGCTGGCAGGTAATATTGTCTATGCTGGTTGCAACTGGGCAATGCTGGTTGTGCTAGCAAAGCTTGGTACGCCGGAGACAGTGGGGCAATTTGCTCTTGGGTTGGCTGTGACTGCACCTGTTATCATGTTTGCCAACCTACAGCTACGTGTTGTGCAGGCGACAGATACCAATCATGAGTATAACTTCGCTGACTACTTTGGCTTACGTCTGGTCATGTTGATACTGGCACTATTGTTTACTCTGGGAATAGTTCTGGTATCCGGTTACCAACCAGAAACAACTCTGGTCATCCTGGCCATTAGCCTTGGGAAAGCCATTGATTCGATCAGCGATGTGATCTATGGGCTTCTTCAACAACATGAGCAGATGGATCGTATGGCGGTATCGATGATACTCAAGAGTATCTTCTCGCTGATTGCGCTCACACTCGGACAATATCTGACGCGCAGTGTTTTTTGGGCATCAATGGGATGGTCGTTGGCATCAGCAATTGTTTTAGTTATTTATGATATTCCCAGCGGCATGCTGGTACTGAGGCTGAGCAGAGCTCCTAATTACCGGTTTAAGCCCCAATTTGATCCTTCAGTGTTATGGCGGCTTACATGGCTTGCATTGCCTCTCGGTCTCACAATGATGTTGAGTTCACTCAACACTAACATCCCTCGCTACTTCGTTGAGCATTATAGCGGAGAGCGAGGATTGGGAATTTTTGCGGCCCTGGCGTATCTACTAGCAGCTCAAACTGTTATTGTGAATGCCCTTGGACAAGCTGTTATTCCTCGCTTGGCAAATTACTTCTTTTTGAAGGAGAAAAAAGCCTTCATCAGCCTTCTTGCAAAGATAGTCTTTTTAGCAGTGGCTTTCAGCCTTATTCCACTAGGGGTTGCTATTCTGTTTGGTCAGCAGGTGTTGTCCCTTCTCTACCAACCGGAATATGCCGCCTATAATGATATCTTGGTCTGGTTAATGATGGCCGCCATAATTGTCAATTTTGGTTCAATGCTGAACTACACATTAATAGCAATCAGGCTATTCAGTATTCAGGTCCTTCTATTTGTGGCTGTTAGTCTAAGTACACTTCTAACCAGTTTGCTTCTAATTCCAATGCTAGGCTTGAAAGGTGCAGTTGTAGCCTATGTGGCAGGTGCACTTGTTCAGGTTTCAGGTAGTATGGTCATTATTTGGCGTGCGATTCAGAAAGCACATTTTTATGAAGCTTGACTACAAAGCCGATGCTCCGACTATACAGGAATCTCTCCATCTGAGATTAAAACCGTTTTGGCTCCCTATATACTCATTAGTTCAATCCGAGCTTGTGGCTATTGCACATGCCCAGGATATGCCTTTGCTCATTGTCGATGTGGGGGGAAGATTATCCCCTTATACAATGGGAGTCCAAGCCCGTGTTTGGATCACAGATTTACCCCGGACCACGGAACTACAAGAAGAGTTGAATCTGGGTGCGACTCCTGAAATCATCCAAAAGATTAGTCAAACCCGCAGCAATGTCGAGCGAGTCGTATTTGATGATATGACACACTCTGCTTTGCCTAGCGATTTTGCTGATTGTGTTGTAGCAGTAGAAGTTCTCGAACATGTTGAGGAAGATAAGTTGTTTGTTCGGGAAGTCCAAAGGATTTTGAAGCCCGGCGGCATTTTTCTCATGACAACTCCCAATGGGGACCATATTTTCAAAATGAGTTTAGATCACAAAAGACACTATACCTATAGACAACTGAAGCAACTCCTAGAAACGAGCTTTGAGAGCGTGACTGTACAATATGCAATCCGGGATAGCCTGTTCCGCACATTAGGGCTTCATGTTGCTTGGCCCCTCACAAATTCCTGGCGTGTGCTGTTTATGCCCTTTAATCTCATCAATATGTTTCAATCTCGTCATGAGCACCTGCAGTATTCTCCTCAAAAGACCTGTTATCTAGTTGCTAAAGCTACCAAATAGACTAATCTGAAGATTAAGAGCCCGTGAAACAGAGTGCCAGTCGAAGCAATAAACACGACACAGTTAACTTACTATACATTTCTGTTAAAGCTGACAAAGATCTTTTGCAAATGTTGTGGTGAGCATGATTGAATCGGAAAGGTCATGACATCTAATCTAACAAAGAAAGAGACTCTGATGTTGAGTGGCAGAGATGCCGTCAAAAAAGATAATAGCAGCTTGGTTATCTCTTACTGGATCACATCAATAACTGCTCTTGGCTTTGTTATTTCTGCACCCGCCTTCATACACTGGTTTTTAATCCCCATTGTACTGTCCGGCATTTTGATTGGTGTTGATGCTATCGATTGGTTTCGTGGCCGCCTTGACATTTTGGATCCCATCGGTATTCTGGGCCTACTTGGCTATCATTTCTTTTGCATTGCACCCCTTTTGCAAATAAGTTGGAATTATGAGCCGCGGTATATTGTTCCACCTCCAGACTGGCGCCCCTGGATTGGTGGTATAGCATTACTTAACTTTCTAGGATTGGTCGTTTATCGTATTTCGAGGGGCAAAACTTCAACGATTCCGTACTCCAAGGATAAGATAGTCTGGCAGCGCAACAAGAAGATTTTTCTGCCAGTTCTTACTTTCTCTCTGTTGCTTACTCTTGGTATTCAGATACTTGTATATGAGCAGCATGGTGGTGTATCAGGTTATATCGCTGACTCTATGCAAAGCCGGGAGACGTTTACAGGTCAAGGATGGATATTTACAATCTCTGAGAGTTTCCCTGTCCTGGCTCTTATGGGATATGCGGTCTATGCACGAGAAAAGAAGTGGGCAAAGTCCTGGCTGGTTATTTGTTGTGCGTTGTTGGTCTACTTTGCACTAAAAATGCTGTTTGGCGGCTTACGTGGTAGCCGCAGCAATACAATCTGGGGTATGTTTTGGGCTATTGGTATTATCCATTTCCGGATACGCTCAATCCCAAAACGGCTGATCTATGCCGGGTTGGTCTTCTTATTTGTTTTTATGTACCTTTACGGTTTTTATAAGGCCGTCGGTTTGGATGCATTGGCTGTCCTTGAGAACCGTACAGCGCGTATTGAGCTTGAGGAGGAAACCGGAAGGACAGTTGAAACACTGCTCCTGGCCGACTTCGCAAGAAGCCCCACTCAGGCTTTTCTCCTTTACCGGATATGGCCCGCATCAAGCGACTATGAATACAGTTGGGGTCGAACTTACATTGGGGCCCTGGCACTGCTGATACCCAGACAAATCTGGCCTGACCGCCCGCCCTCCAAAGTAAAGGAGGGGACTGAGGCACAATATGGTAAAGGATCTTATTTGCAAGGAGGATTAACATCTTCTAGGATATACGGTTTGGCAGGTGAAGCCATGCTCAATTTTGGCCCCTTTGCTGTGCCCCTTGCCTTCACCATACTTGGCCTGACAGTGAAACAAGTACGCCGTTGGTTTCTCAGCTGGGAAAGTCATGATATACGCCTACTTCTCTTACCCTTGCTCATTAACCTATGTTTTGTTGTTCTGGCTGGCGATTCTGACCTTATCCTGTTCTTTATTATCAAGAATGGTGTAGTACCCTTCTTGGTTCTATGGATTTCGTCCACAAAACAGGTCTTGTCACATGCAAGTCACAGTGGTGCTTGAGCATCGTTTCGTCCAAACACAAGATGGCGCTACCTGGACAAAAATAGCATTTGCCAACTCTTTCTGGCAACGCTATTTAGATGTGTTTGATCATGTGCGGATAATAGCGCGCGCTTTAGCCGTCGAAGCTCTTTCTTCGGGCTGGCAAAGAGTTGATGGTGAGAGAGTCTCGTTTGCAGCCGTCCCTCACTATATTGGTCCCTGGCAATACTTGCGCAAAAGATTCACGATACAACGTGTTGTCAGAGAGGCATTCAGGCCTGGTCAGGCGGTGATTATGCGGATGAGTTCGCCAATAGCTGCCCCTTTAGAGACCTATCTACGCCAAATGGAATACCCTTATGGCTTGGAGGTTGTTGGTGATCCTTACGGCACCTTCTCTTCCGGCGCGGTAAAGCATCCACTCCGCCCATTTTTTAGGTGGTGGTTTAGCCGACAGTTACGGGAGCAATGCATGAGATCTGCAGCTGTTGCCTATGTTACACAACAAGCTCTTCAAAAGAGGTACCCGCCTGCATTAGACGCCTTTTCAACACATTACTCCAGTATAGAGTTGAAAAACACCGACTTTGGCGCCGCGCGAGAATTCGAGCAAACAGCAACAATGTTTACTCTTATCATCGTTGGGACGATAGATCAACCATATAAGGCTCATGATGTACTCATTGACGCTTTAGGAATAAGCAGCCAACGTGGGCTAAATTTGCGATTACTGGTTGTTGGAGATGGCCGAAATCGGTTAGCTCTTGAGCAACAAGTAAGACAATTGGGTCTAAGTAGCAACGTTTTCTTCCTGGGTCAACTGCCGGCGGGCACACCTGTGCGCGAGCAACTGGATCTGGCCGATCTATTTGTTCTGCCTTCGAGATACGAAGGGCTCCCGCGCGCCATGATCGAGGCCATGGCGCGCGGCTTACCATGTATTGGTTCAACGGTGGGCGGCATTCCCGAGTTGTTACCACCAGAAGATATGGTGCCCCCCGGTGACGCAGTGGCTTTGGCTGATAAGATCCATGAAGTCTTGAGCGACCCCCAAAGAATGTGCCGTATGTCGGCCCGGAACTTAAAGAAAGCTCGAGAATACCACGAGGATGTTCTACGTGAGCGGCGCATTGAGTTTTATCAGTATGTGAGAGAAAAGACAGAGGAATGGATAGCACGCAACGCCCATTAAAGATCCTGCATCTGGTCAAGACCTCGGTAGGTGGCACCTGGGCTCTCCGGCAAATGCGGGAACTGGTTAAGCTCGGGGCGATTGTTCACGCAGCACTCCCTCCAGGTGGCCCGCTGATCCCAGCCTACGAATCATCTGGTGTGGTTGTCCATCCTGTCTCGCTGGATTTGCCTGTGCGTGCACCTTGGCGTTGGCCCTCACTTTTCAAAATGATGCAGGTACTGGTAGCACAGGTGCAGCCTGACATAATCCACAGTCATAACGTGGGGACAACACTTACGATGCGGCTAGCACTTGGAAAAAAGCACCCTGTTCCACGCATATTCCAGATCCCTGGCCCGCTGCATCTAGAGCATAGGATCTTCCGGCAAGCTGAGATCGCTACTGCCGTGCCAGGAGATTACTGGATCGGCTCGTGCGCATTGACATGTGAGATCTATCGCCGGTCAGGGATTGCTGATGATCGCATTTTTCTCTCATATTATGGAACCGATCTCGATAAATTCTCAGATACGCCCACAGGAAAACTGAGAGCTGAACTGGGGATTTCTGAAAACGTAAAGCTTGTTGGTCTGGTTGCTTACATGTACGCGCCAAAGCACTACCTGGGTCAGACACGAGGGCTTAAAGGGCACGAAGACTTTATTGATGCATTGGCTTTATGCCGTGAACATGATCCTGAAATTATCGGTGTGATAATCGGTGGCGCATGGCAAGGGGCCGATTGGTATGAGCGACATGTTCGCGAGCATGGTAAGGCGCGTTGTGGCGATGGCATTCGCTTCCTGGGTGCTCGCTACGATATTCCGGATTTATATCCTGATCTGGATGTGGCAGTCCATCCCTCATATTCCGAGAACGTTGGTGGAGCCGTCGAGTCATTTCTATGTGCAGTGCCCACGATTGCTACGAATGTCGGAGGTTTACCGGATGTTGTAATTCCTGATGAGACGGGGTGGCTAGTTCCGCCGCAGTCCCCCCCGGACTTGGCGTCAGCGATTATTGATGCTCTGATAGATCCTGTTCGGTCGAAGCGACTGGCGCGATCTGGTCAAATACTTGTTCAGGAACTGTTTGATGTACGGCGCACAGCTAACCAGATTCGGGGAATCTATGAAACAATTCTCACCGCTCGAAGCCAACAGGCTAGGTGACATACATCATGTACAGCTACAGTTGGCTCAAACATTTTTTGGATATCTTAGGCGCATCAATAGGTCTAGTGGTATTGATGCCATTCATGGTAGTGGTTGTTTTGCTCATTAAGTTCGCAATGGGTGATCCGTTTTTGTTCCGGCAACAACGCCCCGGTCTGAAAGGGCGTCCCTTCACACTGCTCAAATTCCGCACCATGACCGATGCCCGCGATGCTTCCGGCAATCTGCTCCCCGATTCCGAGCGCCTCACCCCACTGGGCCGATTTTTGCGCCGCACCAGCCTGGACGAGCTGCCGACATTCGTCAACATCCTGCGCGGCGAGATGAGCCTGGTCGGGCCGCGGCCGCTGCTCATGCAGTACCTGGATCGCTACACGCCGGAGCAGATGCGTCGGCACGAAGTCAGGCCTGGCATCACCGGCTGGGCGCAGGTCAACGGACGCAATGCCATCTCATGGGAAGAGAAGTTTGCCCTTGATGTCTGGTATGTCGATCACCAAAGCCTGTGGCTCGATCTCAAAATCCTGCTACTCACTATATGGAAAGTGGTCACAAGAGAAGGAATCAGCCAACAAGGTCACGCCACGATGCCTGAGTTCATGGGAAGCAAGCAACCTGTTGAGGATCCGGAATGAGTGGCACACTGATCCTGGGGGCGGGCGGCCATGGCAAAGTTGTAGCTGATATCTTAATCTGCCAGGGAGTAAGCGTGCTGGGCTTCCTTGATGACAATCCGGCTACCTGGGGATCATCATGTCTAGGGCTGCCAATACTAGGCGGGATTGATGCTTATCAAGACTATGCTCCTGACGGCCTGATTATTGGCATCGGACAAAATCAGCTACGGAAGTCACTTGTGCAACGTCTGGACAGCGCGGCTGGCACCCTGTGGATCAATGCGATTCACCCAAGCGCCATCATTGCCCCTTCGGTATGTCTGGGGAGCGGAATTGTCATTGCAGCTGGTGCAGTTGTTAACCCAGAGGCTTCTATTGGCGATCACAGCATCATCAATACGGGGGCCACCGTCGATCATGACTGCCAGATTGGTAATTTTTGCCATATTGCTCCTGGCGTGCATCTGGCTGGGGCTGTAACATTGGGTGAAGGCTCATTTCTCGGTATTGGAAGCGCGGTAATCCCTTTACGCAGCATCGGTGATTGGACCCTTGTTGGCGCTGGGGCGGTCGTCGTTAGAGATGTCCCGAGTAACGTAACCGCCAAAGGTATTCCTGCGCGCTGGGATGAAGAGTAATCGTCAGGCGCTGATAACGGGGCACATCATCATGCCCGGCAGGCGCCGCCACATGGTTGTGTGGGACCTGCTTTGTAAGGAACAATAGTGACCGACCGAATCTATCTCTCTCCCCCCCACATGTCCGGCGAAGAGCTGGTACAGGTCCAGCAGGCCTTTGCCGATAACTGGATCTCCCCAGCGGGGCCGCACCTGGCAGCATTTGAGCAGAAGTTCTGTGCCTATACAGGCGCGGCGCACGCCGTCGCGCTGGGCTCCGGGACGGCCGGCATTCACCTGGCGTTTCTCACTACTGGTGTGCAGGCTGGGGATGAGATACTCGTTTCTACGCTGACATTTGCGGGAAGTGTCAACCCCATCCTGTACGTTGGCGCCAGGCCAGTGTTTATCGACAGCGAGCCGGAGTCGTGGAACATGGACTCGGTGCTGCTGGCAGATGTACTGCAGAAGCGGGCAAAGGTTGGCAGGCTGCCCAAAGCGGTCATCATCGTCCACCTCTACGGGCAGTCCGCCGACATGGATCCCATTATGGATACCTGCGCCCATTATGGCGTCACGGTTATCGAGGATGCCGCTGAGGCGCTGGGCACCTATTATCATGAGCGGCATTCAGGTACCATCGGAAAGATCGGCATCTTCTCGTTCAACGGCAACAAGATCATCACGACATCCGGCGGTGGTATGCTGGTCTCGGATGACAAGTCCCTGGTTGATCACGCTCGAAAGCTCTCCAGCCAGGCACGGGAGCCGGCCGCGCACTATGAGCACAACGAGATCGGCTACAACTACCGTATGAGCAATGTCCTGGCGGCTATCGGCTGCGGCCAGATGGGAGTGATTGAAGAGCGTATCCGCCGAAAACGCGAGATCTACGATTACTACCAGGCACACCTGGGCGATCTACCCGGCCTGACATTCGCCCGCGAGATGCCTTACGGCCGGCACACACGCTGGCTGACGGTGATGCTGGTTGATCCGGTAATGTTCGGTGCGGATCGGGAGCAAATCCGCCTGATGCTCGAAGCGAACAACATCGAATCGCGCCCGCTGTGGAAGCCGATGCACCTCCAGCCGGTGTTTCGAGAGTATGAGGTGGTTGGTGGGAGTGTGTCTGAGGCGCTCTTCGATCAGGGGCTATGCCTGCCTTCCGGAACAGCGCTCACCGACGATCAACTAGAGAGGATCGTGTCGCTAATACGGGGGATGCACTGAGCGGCCATGCAAAGAGGAGCTTCTGCATGAGCTACTATCGGATCGCTGGAAACCCGATTATCCGCTGGTCAGCCGCCCTCCTGTGGACGGCGCTGGCGATCTACCTGATGGCCTGGCCCAGCCGGGGTACGTCGGTTGGGCGGCACTGAGCTGACGGATGCCATGGGCCATGTGATCGTGTGTGGCATCCTGGTGTGGCTGTGGTGCCAGGCCTTACGCGCTTCGTCGCGACACGTCTACGCGCTCTGCATCGCTGTGGCGATTGGCCTGGGGCTGGGGATTGTGACGGAGCTTGTCTAGGCCTTAGTCCCCTCTCGGGGCGCCTCGCTGCTTGATTGGGTAGCCAATGCGTTGTGGGGGTGGGGATCGCGGCGGGAGCAGCCAGGAAATTGACGATTGACAAATGAAAAGCAAGCATGAGGGATGAGAGAAGAACAACGAGCAACGAGTCATGAGCAATGAGGGATGAGGCGATTGGGTGATTGAAAAGCGGGACAGCGTTGGGTGTGGGTTCGACAGAAAGCTGTGAGCTGATTACTGAAAACTCTGTGCACTGTAGTGAGCCTCGCGCAGCATGGTACAATGATAAGAGATGACAGATCAGTGTGAGCGGATTTGAAAGGTAGATACGGGATGTTATCCACGCAGTTGGTCTCAGTAGAATTACCCGATGATCTATACCGGCGCATTCGCGAGGTGGCCGAGCGCAATGAGCGGTCGGTTGAAAGCGTGCTGCGCGAGAGCCTGGAAGTCATGTTTGGCGCAGCTTCGATGATGCCGGAAGAACTGCTGGCCCTATTGGAACACTATCGCGACGACCAGCTGTGGGCTGTGGTCTATCAGCGCCTGGCCTGGCCTCGGAAAGAACGGCTAAACGAGCTGGTGGCAAGGGGCAAAGAAGAAGGGCTGTCCAAGGCAGAGCAGGAAGAATTGGAGATGCTGTTAGATGAGGTCGATAGCTACACTCTGGTACGATCACAGGCGCTTCATTTGCTCGAACAGCATGGACAGGACGTGCAGCGCTACCGGGCAATGGGAGCATGATGGCTTCCATCTCAGATGATCTCCGCCAACAGGTTATCGAGCGAGCCGGCGGGCGATGCGAATATTGCCAGACGCCGCTGGCGATTGTGGTCGAAATGGAGGTTGACCATATTGTCCCACAATCTGCGGCGGATCTACCGAGATTGATAACCTGTGCCTGACTTGCGTTGGCTGCAATGGTTTCAAGTTGGCTTTCCAGGAAGCAGAAGACCCTGAAACCGGGAAAATCACCCCTCTTTTCAATCCACGTGTACACCAATGGGACGATCACTTCACCTGGAGTGAGGATGGTGCCATTGCCATTGGGCTGACCTCCACCGGACGAGCCACAATTGCGCGGCTGCGGATGAACCGTGAGCGCATGGTAGCAGCCCGGCGGCTGTGGATCCAGGCAGGCTGGCACCCACCAAGATGATTGACAATTGGGTGATTGACGATTGAGAGAGAGGAATGAGGGAAGAGCAACGAGCAACAAGCAACAAAAGATGCGTGATCCGTGATGCATGAAACGTGACAACGTGCTGACGCGAGCGGGAAATGCACGCAGAATACTATTGAGCAGTCGGTGCACATTCGGTGGTAGGTTCTCAGAATGGGAAATACCACTAGGGCGCATCGATTTTTGGCTTTCTGAAGTGGGGAATGCAAAATTTGAGCAATCACAATCTTGTCCGGCAGAGCGCCCGGAGCCTGGCAGGCCGCTGGACAGCCGCTCTCCTGTGAACGGCGCTGGCAACCTACCTGATGGTCTGGCCCAGCCGGGGGACCCCGGTCGGGAGCCTATCCCTATTCTTCGGCGGCACTGAACTGACCGACGCAGCCGGCCACGTGATTTTGTGTGGCATCCTGGTCTGGCTGTGGTACTGGGCCCTGCGTGGGTATTTGCAGCCTTCCTGGGTGCTTGGTGTTGGTGTGGCTGTTGGCCTGGGGCTGGGGATTGTGACGGAGCTAGCTCAGGTTTTCGTCCCTTCTCGGGGCGCCTCATTGCTCGATCTGCTGGCCAATGTGCTGGGGATGGGCATCGCGGCGGGGCTAGTCGCTGCCGGGCAGCAATGGGGAGATTGATGATGGCGACAAACGAATCGATGGAAAGCTGTGAGCTGCTAACGATGAACTGAAACGCATCACCAATCGCCCAAAACTGTGAACTGTTGACTGTAGACTGTAAACTATTAGCTGTAAACTATCATCTGCATTTCGGAGGAACAAAACACGTGAAATCAGCATTAGTCTGTGGCGCCGGCGGCTTTATCGGCGGGCACCTGGTTAAGAAGTTGAAGAGAGAAGGTTACTGGGTACGTGGTGTAGACATCAAGGAGCACGAGTTCGCGCCGACGCAGGCCGACGAATTTCGTCTGCTCGATCTGCGTGAGGGGGCCAACTGTATTGCTGCGCTGACGCTCGACGGCGGTACCTTCGATGAGGTCTACCAGCTGGCAGCCGATATGGGCGGGATGGGCTTTATCCATACCGCTGAGTGCGAGATCATGCACAACAGCATGTTAATCAACGTCCACATGACACACCACGCCGCCGGGATGGGGGTGCCGCGTTACTTCTTCTCTTCTTCGGTATGTGTCTACCGCGACATGCAGCCCGGCGAGCCGGAGATGACCGAGGCCGAAGCTATTCCCGCCAACCCCGATAACGAATACGGCTGGGAGAAGCTCTACTCAGAGCGCATTGCGATGGCCTATGGTCGCCATTCAGATATGAAGGTGCGTATTGCCCGCTTCCAGAACTGTTACGGTCCGGAAGGCACCTGGACCGGCGGGCGCGAGAAAGCCCCTGCTGCCATCTGTCGCAAGGTGGCCGAGGCAGAAGACGGCGGCACCATCGAGGTGTGGGGCGACGGCTCGGCCATCCGATCCTACACCTACGTCGATGACATGGTTGAGGGCATCTACTTGCTGATGCACTCCGACCTCGAAGGCGCGGTCAACATCGGCAACCCGGAGTATGTATCGGTAGACGAGCTGGTCGATACTGTTGCCCAGGTTGCGGGCAAGACCATCCACACCAAACACATCGATGGGCCGGTGGGCGTGCAGTCTCGCAACTTCAGCAACGCCCGCATCTATTCGCTGGGCTGGAAGGCCAATTACGACCTCAAGGCAGGCATCGAGCGGACCTATCCGTGGGTTGAGAAGCAGGTCAGGCAAAGTGTAAAAGCATAAGCACGGAACATGTCCTATTATCTCGGCCGACATGTCCTATTATCTTTGGCGAGATAATAGGACATCTTTGCGGAGAAGTACCGTCTTGTTGGGATGATTCGCCTATGTCAAAAAGTGTCAACTCAATTGCGAACCGTCCCGCAATGAGAAAAAGTTGTAACTGCTCAGCTCTCAGCTATTAGCTGTTAGCTTTTGAGGATCAACGCGGAAAAGTAGGGTTGGTAACACCCGGAAATAACGTAGACAAGCCGGCCAAGCCCGGTCTGGCGCTCACAACCTCACCCCTGAGAAGAGCAGCAGCTCGATACGCGATCTGCACGTCGCCGGCATGGCTATCAACCACCATTGCAGGGGGTGAGGTTCAGCGCCTCTCACCTATCAACCATGCCATTCTCGCGTGCCTCCCGTCAATCAGCCAACCGAGCAATCACTCAACTGCCCCATCCCTCGTTGCTCATGACTCGTTGCTCGTTGCTGTTCCCCAATCCCCAACCCTCGTTTTTTAACTTGACTCTATAGGAATTTCCTTTTTTGACCCAGTCTACATTCAAGTTGTAACTGCTCAACTCTTAGCTGTTGGCTCTTAGCTT
>JAFGMS010000226.1 GCA_016927375.1 Anaerolineae bacterium | reverse complement strand
TACTTTGCACCACAAAGAACACAAAGATCACGAGGAAAAAACTCAAAAAACTCTGCGTGCTCTGCGTCTCTGCGGTGAGATTTCATGTATATTCTTAAAAAATGCGAAACTACAGTAACAAAAAGGTCGGGTGACCGCCCTTTTGCTCGTGACGTCTCACGCATCACGTTTTGCTGCTAAATCTTCAGCAGCCGGATGCCGTTCAGGATGACGACCAGCACCGATACTTCGTGAATGAGTATGTCGCCGGCCAGCGGTTTTCAGATTATCCTTTCTTGGGTACGCTATGTCTCGGAAAGGATAATCGACCATTCATCGCCACTCATCTCCCACCCCAGTGATTGATCCTGCCATTGGCGCTCGCGCGGTCAAGCAGGGCTTGCTGGTAGCCAAGAGCTACTACTTTCTCTACTTTGCGGCCATTGGCTGCTTTGCGCCTTTTCTCAACATCTATCTCAAGCAAAAAGGGTTGACGGGCGCCCAGATTGGCTGGTTGAGCAGCATCGCACCTTTGATTGCCCTGACCACCAACCCCATCTGGGGCTCGGTTGCCGATCGCTGGCGGATCCATCGCCAGGTTCTGGCCTTGTGCTCCTTCGTGGCCGGAATAACCGCCCTGCTTTTCCTCCCGTTCGAGGCTTTTTGGCTATTCATGGTATTGACCTCGATCATCGCGTTGTTCCGCTCCCCCATCACCCCGATTGTGGATAGCGCCGCGATAGCTATGGTCAAGCAAACCGGCGACAGCTATGGGCGCCAGCGAATCTGGGGGACCATCAGCTTCATCGTGGTCTCGCTTGGGCTGGGCCAGATACTGACGGGCCGTGCCATGACCCCCATCTTCTGGTTATATGCCGGTTTCTTAGGAATTGGCTGTACCGCATTGAGCTTTTTCTTGCCCGTAGAACGTGTCGAGAAACAGGTAAGGCTCAGGAGTGGGATCAGCAATCTGTTGGGGCAGCGGGGCTATCTCAGCTTTCTCGTTGCCACTATCCTGTTGGGAATGGGCACAGCCTGCTACGTCGGTTTTCTGGGCCTATACATTCAGTCGCTTGGCGGAACCGCGCAGCAGGTCGGGCTGGCCTGGACGGCTAACGCGCTGCTGGAAATCCCAATCATGTTTTTCGGTAAGCAGTGGTTTGCTCGCTACAGCCCCCAGCGCGTGATCCTGGCAGCCATGTGCGTATACGCGCTGGTCTGGTTGCTCATTGGGTTGAGCCAAACACCTTTCGTGGCAATTGTTTGTGTGCTTGGCATGGGCGTCTGCTTTGGTACTTTCTGGATAGGGGCTGTAGATTATGTCAGCTCAGTGGCTCCCCCCGGTCTGGGCGCAACCGCTCAGACGTTGTTTGGAGCTGCGATATCGGGCCTGGGTTGGAGTCTCGGCTCAGTAGCGGCCGGCTACTTGTGGGATACCGTCAGCCCTCATGCTGTGTTTTTCTTCGCTGCCTTCGCTGCCATGCTGGCCGCGTTGGTGTTCGGGATAGGCAGTCGCAGCCACCCAAACTGAGAATCCTGCAACGAGAATATGTCCTTATACTCATGCTGCGCTTGCCAGCGGCTCCACCTGATGAGGTCGCTGTGAGGCCATCAATTCTCCTTTTCCACGGCAAAACAATTTGCGATTGTTGGCTCTCTGGAGTACAGAAGCGGCACCACCTTTTCCCCCAACCGGATAGCCAGATAAACGCTCGAGTCACCGTCGAAGCGTATCGCTTTCTCGATCTCAATGCCCCACCCTTCTCCAAAAAGGATGGCTTGTTCAGCATGCTGCTTGAGGGTCAAACCGGTTGACACAGTCAGCATCAGATACTTGCGATCTCTGGATAGGGCGGCGCTAATCGTCGGCCGCTGCGTGGTTTCATACCAGGTCAAGCTCTCCACGGTAAACCACTCGTATTTGGGATTAAAGTGGTACACGCCGTCCCAGATGAAGATCGGCCCCCCTCCCCACGAAATCTCCGCGCGCTCATAGCTTTCCTGGTCAAGCACATCGATGTCGAAGCGATTGTTAAGCTTGAACAAGGCTGCCCACCCTGGATGAAAGAACACCTCGCGCCCCGTCTCCGTTTTGTTGCTCCCATGTAGCCCATAATAATCGGCGTTCGTGATGACGAGTGAGGACTGAGACACGCAAAACGACGGGGTAATCAACCTTTCTCTGTCTCCCTCTGAGATAACATTCCTAAACCTGTATCCCGGCTCCTCCAGATCGATCACAATATGGTGGGTGTTATGATCGACAATATAGACAATGCCAGGGGATATCTCGTACGCCTGGCTCGAAGCAACTATTGTCTGTAGAAGTGACAATGTTGCCGAATCCACTTCCGTTATAGACGCCAACTTGGCGGGGGACAACTGCTGGTTCTCCGGGCAATCATCGCAGGTATTTCCCCAGGGAGGCTCTTGAAGCCACACGAGCTGTCCTATGGGTCTCTCATCTGCATTTGCTGCCGTGTCAGATGACTGAGCGCCACAGCCATTCACCGTGCAAGTCGAGAGATCCAGCGTCGGTGTGGGAACAACTGTCGATTCAATGCTAGGCGTGGCAGGGAGCGCTGCTGCATGCATGGGAGTAACTGGCCTAGGCGTGGCAGTGACTATTATAAGATACTCTGCGTTTGCCATGCTGAGAGAGCACCCAGTCAAACCGCCAATCAAGAACAATATGGCAGCTATTTCCCTATGCTTCATCTTCAGTTTTATGGGCAAGTGCTTCATTCAGACTCCAGATACTATGCTGAAGTTTCACCTTTTTTGGATGTGCACACAGATTCACCGCAGAGAACGCCGAGATCGCAGAGAAAAAAAATAAGGAAAAACTCTGCGGGCTCTGCGATCGACGACCGAAGGTTGCTTGCGATGAGAAATGGTTTGATCGCAAAAAAAGGCGAAAGTCCAGTACTATGCAAAGCAGTTTCTTGTAGGCGGCCAATTTAGCACGTTATCTGGAGTTCTTCCACCCAATCATGATATGCCGATTCCCGGCATCCGGCCTTTCCTCTCTCGATTTGTTGTTTAATCGTCCATCACTCATCACTGTCTTTCACGGTGCGCAGCGCAGGTAGGCGTCATCGAGATAATTGGTGTTGTTGGTGAACGGCCATAGGCGCAGGTTCTCGAAGAACACCGTTGTCTGTTCCCCAGCAGCGGTGAAGGTATAGCTGATCGATGTGTATTGGTCGTAGATGTCGTCATCGTAGCCAAACCCTCTACTGACCAGCATGCCATCGGCATAAGCGTCGGCCCCGCCTGCCGGATCGATGATGATGAACCAGGTAGCGTTTTCACGGTCGCTGCGCGACACCAGATCGGAAGTGAAGCTCAGGATATTATTTGAGCTCCACGACTGAACATAAGCGCCAGCTTCGCACAACGCACCGGGCCTGGTTTGAACCGTCTGGTAAACGCCGCCGCGACAGGCGCTCCAGGCGCACGACCACTGCTGGGCTGTTGCGCCGCCGTGTACTCGCAACTCCGCGTTGGTGGGCCGGTACGATGGCCGGACCATCATCAAGTTGGCCGGGTTGCCGTTACCCAGCCGCAAGGCAGGGCATTTTTCAGCTGTGTAGGGCTGATCGCAGTAAAACGGGTACCACTGTTCGGTGACACCGATATCCTCATGGCCACCCACCGCTCGTGTTGGGCCTTCAAAACCGGGGTCCACCAGCAGGTTGGGGGCGTTTGTCGGAACCTGCGTCAGCGAGACGACTGGTGTAGGCGTGTTGAAGCCGGGCGGATAAGTTGCCGCCTGCTCCGGCGTCTGGGTGGGGATAGGTGTGCTAGTGGGCATTGGTGTTGGCGCCGGCGGCTGGGTGGCGGTTGCGGTCGATGCCGGCCCGGGGGTAACCGTTCCCTGCCGGATGATCAGCACCTGGCCGGGGAAGATCAGATCGGGGTTGGTCAGGTTGTTGAGCAGCATGATAGTCTGGTAGGTGGTGCCAAAACGCAACGCGATCTGGCTGAGCGTATCGCCGCGTTGGACGGTGTAGGTAACGGTTTCTACCGGGGTGCTCGTCGGCTGCGGAGCAGATGTCGGCGCGGCGGCCGTGGGAACCGGCTGCCCTCCTTGGGAAGGGATCAGCAGCACCTGGCCGATGTAGAGCACGTTGATGTTGGAGAGCCCGTTCAGCGTCGCCAGGGTCGAAACAGTTGTCCCGAAGCGCCGCGCGATCCCAAACAGCGTGTCGCCCGCCACAACTGTGTAGCTGGTCGTCGTTCCCGTTCCTGTTCCACCGGAGCTGCCGGGGATGATCAATACCTGCCCGGCGTAGATCAGATTAGGGTTGGTGATGCCGTTAGCCGCGGCCAGCTGCTCGACGGTCAGGCCGTACAGCCGCGCGATCACCGACAGCGTCTCGCCGGGCTTGACCACGTGGGTACGATCCTGCGCCGATGCTGTCGTGACGCTGCTGAGAAGGATAGCCAGCAGGATAATCGTGATGAGACATAGCCGCCGGAAGGTCATAGGACACACTCCCTTAAAGACAGTGATGGGTGATGGACGATTAAACAACAAATCGTTTGAGTGATGAGTTAAAGTGACCCCTGTTGTCAAGACCAAAAAGAGAGCAGAATAAGGTGGATCAGTCAACAACAACAGGTGCTGCGAAATGAACAGC
>JAFGMS010000225.1 GCA_016927375.1 Anaerolineae bacterium | reverse complement strand
GGGCGCTTCTCCCCGATGACACCACCCCGATCAGCGTCTATATGCAACATAGCCCGTAACTGCTCAGCCCTTAGCTTTTAGCTTTCAATCTTCGATCTGTGACTTGTAAACTCAGACTGGCAACTCGTCAAGTCTCACGTTTTACCTATTTACCTTTTGCGCATCACTCATAGCTACATTAGAGAGCGCCAAGTAGCTGAGTAGTAACCATAGCCCATCGAAAAGCGCCCCTTGACGAACCTCGAAATCCCTTAACTTGCCACCAATAACCTTAACCATCTATCTTCCGGCTTGATTGGAGTATCTTCGGGCTTATCCCGCGCATCTGCGGGTGTGATCCGCGTGCTTTCCGGTCTGACCCGCGCACCTGTGGGTGTGACCCGCATGCTCTCCGGTGTGACCCGCGCACCTGTGGGTGTGACCCGCATGTCTGCGGGTGTGACCCGCGCACCTGCGGGTGTGACCCGCGTGCTCTCCAGTTTAACCCGCACGCCTGCTTTCTCTGGCACCGCGCCCGCTGTTCAAGCGCCAACCACATCATTACACAAGCGCCAATTGTCCCAGCTCCTACCCATCGCGGGCCGGAGTAGGTGTAAGCTTTGCTTCTATCATCTCCAGCAATACGTTCACGCCGGGGATATTGGAGTTGGTGGGAGGAGCCAACGAGAGAAACTCGTCTACCGAAGCAGCCGCCTCTTCATATCGACCCAATGCGTATTGTGCCTGCGCGATGCCATACAGGGCATCGATGTAGTCAGGATCAAGCTGGTAGGCATACAAATAGTCCCGGATGGCATCCTCCCAGCGATGCAGGTTCAGATAGATTGTTGCTCGAAGACTCAGTGCCTCGACATCATCCGGCTCGGCTTCCAGAGCCACCGTGACGTCGCGCAGCGCAGGGGCATACCTACCCTGCATCAAATAGGCCAAACCACGTGCATAGTATGCCGGTGTATGCTCCGGGTAAAGCGCCACGCCCTTGTTCAGCACATTGGCGGCCAGGTCATACTCATCGATGTGGATGTAAGCCATTCCAAGAGATACATACAGGTCAGGGGTGGTGCCTCCCAGATCAAGCGCCTTCTCGAAATCTTCGACGGCTTCTTGGGATTGGTTGAGCTTCTCGCCGGCAAGACCCCGATGATAGTAGCCCTCGGCATTGTCCGGATCGATGGCGAGGCCGATGTTCAAATCGACGATTGCACGCTCGGGGTGGCCGGATGCGAGAAACAACCCGGCGCGAGCGAAGTAACCGTCAGCCCGCTCGGGCGCCAGCGCAATGCATCGATCAAAGTCAGCCAGGGCACGTCCAAACTCATTCTCTGACACATCAAGCTCGAAGTACACCTGCCCTCTAATCAGATAAAACTGCGCATTACCGGCATCGAACTGCCGCGCCTGGTCCAAATCGGCCAAAGCAGCATCATATTGCCCTTGCTGAGCGTAGACGTCCGCACGGGCGATGTACACATCAGCCCAGTCCGGGTCAAGCGAGAGCGCCGTTGTCAGATCGGCCAGGGCAGCATCAAGATTGCCGAACCGGCCATAGGCAAGCCCGCGTTTATAGTAAGCTTCGACACACTGGGGATCGGCCAGAATAGCCAACGAGTAATCATTGATGGCGCCGACCATGTTGCCGGCCTCGAAGTTGACATCGCCGGCCTGCAAGATACGGCCGACCTCGCCCGGTGCAATGGTCGGTGACGGCACAGCGCTGCTAGTGAGCACCACCGTAGGAGAGGCAGCCGGCGTCCAGGGCACAGTAGCCGGCCACATATCTGACAATGACGTAGGGGTTGGGGAAACAACAGCCTGTGGCGAGGCAGCCGGCCCACAGGCCGCCAGCACCCCGAGGCAGGTAAGTATCGAAAAGATTTGAAGATGGGCCCTACTCAAGATTGCACGCATATTTCACATCATCCGGTTGCTTCATCTCAACTGCCATCACCTTCTGGAAATTACCGCCGATGCTCTTAGCAGCACGCTGAACGATCACAGTTAGCCATCCCTTGGGCCTTCGACTATACTCTATCTGGAATTCATTATCTTAACCAGCTATTATCCACCTGCTTGATCGGGAACAAAAGTCATGTCAGACACCACCATTGCTCACCAATCTTTGCGCTGTGAGGTCGATCCGCGCGACGGCAGCCTGGCGCTCGACATCGGATCGGCCCGATTAAAAGGCAAATGTTACGCAGATTTCAGCCTGGGCGGGCGGAAGGTCATCCGGGACACCGGGGGGAAACCTGCCTCGATTGTTCGCGAACCGGCCGACGACGTACATGGCAAGGGCGAGCGGCTGGTGGTGGACTACGGCACGATATCCGGGCTAGCACTTTCACTAGAGGCGGCCATCTACCCTGAGCATCCCTTTATCGCCATTCGCCTGGGGGTGACCAATCCCGGCTCGCAAACTTTGCAGCTGCACGCATTGACCCCTTTCAGCGCCCTCCGGCTCGACTTTGGCTCCGGCGTGCTGGATGGTTGGGTCAACGGCTACCACTCCTGGAGCTTCGCCGGATTCATCCCGCACAACCGCCGCCAGCCAAAAACCTCTTTTGGCCGGCTGACCGCCCCCCTGGCTCAAAACACCACTACCCGCATACCCGGCCAGATCGGGCATTATGTTGGTGAGGAGCTGGCTGCCCTGATCGATGGCCGGCGGCAGGCATTGGTTGCGGGCTTCATCGGCATGGCAGACCAGTTTGGCCAGGTCTACGCCGATGGGCGCCCAGGTCGTCAATCACTTACCTTGCGGACAACGGTCGATGGCGTGCCCCTCGTTCCGGGCGAGACGATATGGGGTGAATGGGCCGTGCTTTACGTCGCCACCCTGCCGGACGATGATCCACTTGGCCCTTATGCCGACGCTGTCACCCGGCTTACACCAGGGCGATATCCCTCTACCCCGCCCGAGGCCGGATGGTCAAGCTGGTACCAGTTCTTCGCCGGTGTCACCGCCGATGATATGGCCCGCAACCAGCATGCACTGCGCGGATTACGCGAGCACCTGCCGTACAAGCTGATCCAGCTCGATGACGGCTACCAGCCTGCCTGGGGTGATTGGCTCAGCCATAACGAGAAATTTCCACAAGGCGTCGAGGCCTGGGCCAAGACCGTGCGCGGCGACGGCTTCGAGCCCGGTTTGTGGCTCAGCCCGTTTACAATAGACAAGCAGGCCGGCATCTTCCGTGATCACCCGGAAGCTATATTGCGCGGAGCACGCAATCGCCCTGTTCATGGCGGCTTTCTGATCAACCGCTGGCTGCTGGGCCTTGACCCAACACACCCGGCCACGCAGGATCATGTACGCCAGGTCATCGATACTATCGTCCGTCAGTGGGGCATCCCTTACCTCAAGCTTGATTTCCTCTACTGCGGAGCGCTGCCCGGCCGTCGCCACGATCCGCGCCGCACCCGCGCCCAGGCCCTCCGCGATGGGCTCAAGCTGATCCGGGAGGTTGCAGGGGAAGACACGATGCTGATCGGGTGCGGCTGCCCGGCCGGCCCGGCGCTGGGGCTGGTCGACATCATGCGCATCAGCCCTGACTGTGCACCTGATTGGTACCCGCGATTGTTCGGATCGCAGAGGCTGGTGCGCAAAGATCGCAGTCTACCCGCCACGCGCAACGCGATCCGTAACTCAATTCAGCGCAGTTGGACGCACCGGCGTTGGTGGTGGCTGGATGCCGATAACCTCCTGGTGAGGGAGCAGCAAGGGATGACAGCCGCCGAAGTGCAATCCTACGCCACCGTCATTGGGCTGACCGGCAGCCATCTGGTGCAGAGCGATGACCTGACCAACGTAGCAGATGAGCGTTTGCGCTGGGTTTCATTGCTGCTGCCCATTCTGGGAGACAGGTGCCAGGCCCCCGATCTACTCACAGCCGAGCTCCCTCACATGTTGGTCCAACACAGACAGGGGGCGGCAGGGGAATGGACGGTTGTCGGGCTCTTCAACTGGAGCGATCACCCGGCACGGCACCAAGTCAGCCTCCAAGAGATCGGCTTTCCTGATGGTACTCCTGTCCTGGTCTGCGATTTCTGGAAAGGACGGCTGCTTATCCAGACGAACACACTGCGCACCAACATGATTCCGCCCCACGGTGTAGCGCTCTTTGGTCTGCGAGCAGTGACGCCTGAGGTACCCCAGTTTGCAGGCAGCAACCTCCACCTCAGCATGGGAGCGGAGGTCACGAAGCTGAAGACTACCAAGAAAACCATCCGCCTGACGGTCGATCTGGGGCATCCGGCCAGGGGTACAATATGGCTGAAGACACCCGCTCCACCCAAACATGTCATCATACAAGGGGAAGAACAAGCCGTTCCTCTACCCAATTCAGCCGGAATCTACGCCATCCGCGTGTCCATCGATGAAAAGACGGAGATTCGGGCTAAATTCTGATATCCGGACGCTCACGATAGTTCATGCTTAGGCCTCGTTTGGTTTGAGCACAAGCTACCCTGCTATCTCGTCTACGCACCAACATACCAACTTCCAGGAGGGTACATCTGATGAAATGGGAATATGCCATCGTCAAATTCACCGAGCACAAGGAAACCGGAGAGATGGAGGCCTTACGCCTCAACGGCATGTGGATGGGTGAAGATCAAGACATGCAAGATTTCGGCGGTGAATTCCCCGACTTTTACGGGTACCTCATCAAGGCCGGCGAAGCGGGCTGGGAGGCGGTCAACTTCATTAAGACCGACGAGGACAAAACATACTGGTACGGGCACCTGCTGCTAAAGCGTCCGATCACCTGATCGGGCTCGCATCCTACCTCCGTTCATCAAGCATTAACTCCCTGGATCTACGCGGAATAGTGGGGAAAAACGTGCATGGGAAGACCCTAAAGGTTTCTTTTGGGAAATATCGTGTTCCAATGTAGACACACTTTCGACCGAAATGACCGCTCTTCAATGTCGAAAAACTTTTAGGGTCTGAGGCTAATCCTACTTTTCCCTCCTTTGATGTCTTCAGTGGCATTCGAACGCCGCTACGCCCAGTGCTGTGTAGAGTGCGAGGGCGAGTTATATCGCAATGTCATAGCTGCATTTGAGCGGCTGAAAGAAATCATCACAAAGAAGCAGCCGGAGACAGAAAAGAAAGGGTCGCACCTCGGAATTCCTGCAGGCTTTCCGAAGTACGACCCGCGAGGTTGGGCCAAACTTTCACGAATGGTAATCTGTCAGCTTGTTACTCGCTGACCGTTATTTAGTCCTGGTTATCCGGATTCTACCCGGTCGACCACCTCGCCCCATGAAACTGATTACTGGCTTTGACAGGCTGTGCCATTCAGAACAAAGTCGGTAGGCTCAGCATTCGTCCCGCTGTAGACCAGGTTGAAGCCAAAACCTGCCGTGCCTCCATTGGCCCCAATGGTCGCATTCCAGCCTGCATCCGAGACGGAGACTGACGCCCCTGACTGGCTAAAGCTGGCGTTCCAAAGGGCAGAAATCTGCTGGCTACCTGGGAAGGTCCAGGTCAGCGTCCAGCCATTGATAGTCGATGCCCCGTTATTCTGTATGGTCACGCTTACCGTCGCACCGCTGCCCCAATCGTTCTGGATGACGTAATTCACCACACAACCACCTGGGCCGGTTGTTGGCGGTACCGAGGTCGGCGGGACAGAAGTCGGTGGCACCGATGTAGGTGGGATGGTGGTTGGTGTTGTACCTCCTACCACCTCCATCTGGTCCTGGTTGGCCAGGTCTTGCCCGGTCGATTGCAGCCGGACGGTGTTGTTCGTCCCCGCGTTCAGGTTCACCGCTATATCGAGGATGGTCCAGGAATCCCAGGTTCCTGTCGGCTGGAAGGTGATGTTCTGACTGGCTCCATTGACTGTCAGCTGCCCGGTCCGTGCGCTGTCTGCACCCAGTGCGAAGCGGAATTGCAATGTGCGGCTGCCGCCCGTTCCGCCATCGACGTTCTGATACTCGACATAGCCACCATCAGCCGGGAAATTGACATAGCCTGCCCCAGCGTAGCCGCCATGCTCCGTCTCAACTGCCACACCGCCGCCCAGTACCGCATACTCCGCCTGATAGATTCCAGGCACTGAGGTCGGCGGTACGGAAGTCGGCGGCACCGATGTTGGCGGCATTGAGGTCGGCGGCACTGAAGTTGGTGGGACAGTCGTTGGCGTGATGCCTCCTGCAATCTGTAGCTGGTCCTGGTTGGCCAGGTCTTCCCCTGTCGATGATAGCCGGACAGTGTTGGAGGTGCCCGTGTTCAAATTTACCGCTACCTCTAAAATAGCCCAGGAATCCCAGGCCCCTGTCGGCTGGAAAGTGATGTTCTGGCTGGCCCCATTGACCGTCAGCTGCCCGGTCCGCGTGCCGTCCGCACCCAGTGCGAAGCGAAACTGTAGTGTGCGGCCGCCGCCCGTTCCGCCATCGACGTTCTGATACTCGACATAGCCACCATCAGATGGGAAGTTAACATAGCCTGTCCCGGCGTAGCCGCCATGCTCCGTTTCAACTGCCACATCACCGCCCAGCACAGCGTACTCTGCCTGGTAGATCCCAGGCACTGAAGAAGTCGGCGGTACCGATGTGGGTGGTACGGATGTGGGTGGTACTGAAGTGGGCGGGACGACCGTGGGAGGTGTTCCATCGAGCTTGCCGACCCCGGCTCCGCTTGCAACAATTGACGGAACACTGGAGACAGCATCGGCAGAGTAAGAGTAGGGCACCGATAGGCTGCAGGTTGGTGATGTATCGTAGCTGCTGCTGTTGACAAACTGGTTATCGATAAGCTGCACCGAGCCGAGCTCATCGCTTTGGTCGGTCATCACCGGATCCTGCACGTTGTCGAAGTAGTTACGCTCGATGCGCGTGCAGGCGCCCATTCTTGAACTGATGGCGCTTGTAGCAACGTTGCGATAGTAGTTGTTGTATACATGTACCCGCCCAAAGCGGTTACTGGGCAGACGCGAGTTGACATCGTAGAAGTAGTTGTGATGGTAGGTCACCAGGAAATGACCCTGATCCTCTGAGGCATTGTCGTCGCTATTCCCGATCAGCGATGCCTTGTAGTGAGTGTGGAAGACATTCCACGAGACTGTTATGTAATCGCAGGCGTGGGTGATGTCCAACAGCCCGTCGTAGTAGTCCTTGTCGTGATCCAGATCGCTGTACAGCTCGTTGTGATCGACCCAGATGTGGTGGCAGTCCTCGGTGAGCTGGATGGCATCCTTATCCTCAGTATCAACATGGTGGATTTTCAGGTTGCGGATGATGATGTTGCTGGCCCGCCGCAGCGTGAGACCGAAACCATCCAGTTCGGCAGTGCTGCCCACACCGATGATCGAGATGTCGGATACGTCCTTGATAACGATCCGCCCCCCACCGTAGGTCAGATGCCCCTGCACATTGATGGTCAGCGGCTGGCTGCCTTTATTGTCGATGGCCGCCTGTAGCGCATCACCGCTGGTGACGGTTACGGTTGTTCCTCCGGCGCCCCCGGTGGTTGCTCCATTCACAGATGCATAGCCGATGGGGCTATCCTCAAACGCGGCGGCCGGCCGGCCCATGGCCAGTGCCAGCCCGGCAACGGCGGCCACTAACATGACCACCACGACTATCTTATATTGCAGCTTCATTATTAATCTCCTCACCCCAAGTTGGGATACTGTGAGATCGAACGCCTAATCGCTGGTGGACATTTCGCCAACCTGCCCACGCCTGAATAGGTGTACTCTCTCGTTCTCAAATGAAATCCCTATCCTTTGCAGACCTGGCTCAGCGTCGAGATGACGGGATCAGTGTTTCGCGGCATAAGAAAACCCATCATTTTGGGTACTTGCGAAATGCTTAAGCAGCTGTAGAGCCCAAGTGTCCTCGGCAGATCCATGTCTGCTGTGCACTACCTTTGTCCTTTTCTCTATCCTCTATCGCCTCTCCTTTCTACTGTAGTCCAACCACTCCTAGCACCCCAAGCTGGTGAGGCTGAACCGCTTAAACCATCTTCTGCTCTGAACAACGGTGAGAAAGAGCAAAATGGGTTCATTCCGGCTGTATTGAGCTGGCCGAAGGCAATTCTCGAATCTGCTCCAGATGATGACCTGAGTATTTGCTACACTACTCTATGTGCCGGCCAAGCCTGTTATTTTAGTGATATCACTCTGCGTAACAGAGACGCTATATTGCTCATATCAAACTGAACACAAACGAGGTGAAGTCTTGCTCGATGGTTGTTCTTCGATGCTTTGGGATATACATGGATAAATGCTAGATGTAACTACTCAGCTATCTGGCGCTTCTTACTGTAGCTATAGGTAACGCGTAAAAGGTAAATATGTAAAACGCGAGACGTGACAAGTATCCAGTCTGAGTTTACAAGTCACAGATCGAAGCTTGAAAAGCTAAAAGCTGAGCAGTTACTGCTAGATTTGCTGTAGTGATGGCCTTTGACATGCTTATCTTAAACCATCGGAGCAGGACTTTAACGACCAAAAAATGGACAAAACCGACGTGGTTGCATTGAGATCTCTACAAAGTAAGGTTCGAGTAAGTGGGGGAAGCCCAGTGCGAGCAGGATTGGAACAGGAGCCTAATCTGTTTTTCTCCTTTCATCTCTTACCTTTCAACCACTCTCGACTGCGTTTTTCTCCGGTGTGAAAACAGTACGCATCACATCAGGTAGAGTGTCGTTAAGCCTGTGATATTGCTGCTCTGTCACATGCCCCTCCGCCGCTTCCAATGCAAGCAGGCCCGCACCAACAACCGGCTCCTGGCGCAATGGCAGGATATGCGCATTAGGTGCCTCCCGATGAATGACCTGTGTCACGGTGTTGACAAGCAGTGGGCCTTTCCCTTTGAAAACACCGCCTCCAAGCACCACTTCCACATCTGCTGCTTCAAGGGACAGCCGCCGGATCAACGCATTGGCCGTCACACCGACTTCCTCACCCAAGCGGACAACCAGCTCGGTGGCTACTTCATCCCCCCGGAAGGCAGCATCGAAGAGAAGCGGCACCAAGTCAAGGAGCACCTGCTTATCGATCTCATTATGGTAAAGCTGCGGGAGCAATGTCTCTTCTGAATCAACCTTCAGTGTACTCAGAACCAGTTGGGTAAGTAGTGTTGGCTTTCCTCGTCCATCCCAGGCGCGCATTACAGCCCGAATGATCTCCTTGCTTAGCATCGCTCCACCACCCCAATCACCAGAGATAGGCCCCAAACTAGGTAGCCGTATCTCACGCCCATCGGGAGTACGTCCCATAGCACTGAACCCAGTGCCACAGACAACCACCACTCCCCACGGGCGCGTAGTCTCAGCTCTTAGTGCTGCCCTGGCGTCGTTCTCAATGAGCGTGGTCTGGCATAGTTCGAGCTTCTCTACTGTAGCCTGCAACATGATGTAATCTTCTTGCAGGTCAGCCCCTGCCAGGCAGAAACACCCCACATCGAGCTTATCAGGCAGAAGCTCCGCCTCACGCAGTGCTCCTCCCACCGCCTGCCGGAGCGAGGCACCGATTATCTCCAGGCCGGACACCTGGTGATTGCAAGGGCCTCCGATGCCGGCTCCCAGAGCCTGCCCGGTGCTTGCCAGTACGATGGCACGAGTCTTCGAAGCTCCCCCGTCTACGCCAAGGACATAGCGCATGATTATCCTCCAGGAAAGAACTGGGGTAGATAAGCTCGATGAGCTTTCAGCAGCGCATTCAGCATCTCTCGAGCTGCTTCAAATGAAGGCACCAGAGGATGAGCAAGAAGCGCCTGCAAGGCCAGCCGACGATCACCTTCAACCGCCGCTGTAACCGTCAGCTCCTCATAAGCCTTCACAGCTTGAACCAAGCCACGTACTTGCGGGGGCAATGGCCGGCTGACCAGGGGATGAACCCCATTTCCTCCCACCACACACGGCAGCTCGGCCACAGCCAGCTCGGGCAGATCGGGCATCGCCCCCCTGTGTTGTGTATTGACAATGGTGATTTCGCGCCGATCGTTGGCGATAGCAGCAACCAATGAGACGGCAGCCTTCGAGTAATAGGCTCCACCCCGCTTCTCTAGAAGCTCAGGCTTCCGCTGCAACTCAGGATCCTGGTAGAGCGCCAACAAACTGTCTTCGATCTCCTGAACTTCCTGGCCTCGTGTCCTGGAAGCCTTTTTTAGCTTCGCCAACATCCGTTCACGGTAATAGTAGTATTTGAGGTAGTCGCAGGGAATCATACCCAGCGATTCCAGTAGGGCCTCAGGGAACTCCCCATCTTCCTCTTTATGCCCTCGTGCTTCCTCAAGTGCACCGGAGAAGACCTGCGACCAGACATCCTGACCATCGACTGTCGCGCCGCGTATCCAATTCAGATGGTTGAGGCCAACCCAGTCCAGACGCAACCGCGAGCGCTCAATGCCCAGCCGGCCCGCAATATACATCTCGGCCCCAATGGGCAGGTTGCACAAACCGATCGTTGGAACAGGCGAGTAACGCAGCAGCGCCTCAGTGATCAGACCTGCCGGGTTGGTAAAGTTAATCAAGAATGCATTCGGGGCATTTGACTCCATCTCTCGTGCAATACTCAGCGCAACAGGAATGGTGCGCAAAGCCTTCGCGAAGCCGCCCGGCCCGGTGGTTTCCCGGCCGATAGCCCCGAACTCCAGAGGTATCTTCTCATCCAGCACGCGCGCCTGCAGCCCGCCCACCCTGATCTGGTTGATGACAAATGCCGCGCCCTCGACAGCCTCCTGCCGGTTGGCGGTCAGAGTGACATCAATATCACAGCCTGATGCCTCCACCATACGTTGGGCCAGGGCGCCCACAATGCTCAACTTGCGTTGGTCGATATCCATGAGGACCAGCCGGCTGATGGGCAGCTCATTCCAGGCTTCGATAAAACCCTCGATCAGTTCCGGGGTATAGGTGCTGCCAGCACCGATCACACAGACTTTCATGGTTCCCCCCTTTGAAGATAGCAACGAGCAATGAGGCACGAGCAACGAGTTAAAAGCTTTGTACTTTGTATGTGCCTGCTGCTATCACAAGCCTCAATATAACCGGCCTTCGCCAATTCTGTCATTCCCGCGAAAGCGGGAATCCGTAGGCTACAATCACTGACAAGCTGCTGCTATTTTCATTCCCGTTGGTGAGCCTTGGCACATGAGACACTCCTCACAAAAGTACCGAGCAACGAGTGTGGAGCTCGAGAATTCCATCTCTATCCGCTACGGGGAACTTTCGAGCATCGACAACTCCCACGCCAACCTTAAGGCGATTGATGCCAATCGGTCAATGCCTATTGCTCTCTGTGGGAACAGCCACGCAACAGCAGAGAAATGGACAAGCGAGGCGTACTCAGCGCGCCACCCGTGGCGGCATGGCGATTTCGAGGGCATCCATCAGGTCAGCTTGAGAAATACCCATCTCGGCCAGGATGTCGAGTGCGGCATGACGCTCGGCGCGAGCCAACCCCATCGCCACATGTAGCGGCGCAACAGCCAGATGCCCCCGATTCCAGGCCTCACCGATCGCATAGCCTAGTATGCACTGTGCATCTTCCCCAAGAGGCAGGCGGCCACGAGCCGCGGTAGGTGCGGCCCCCTGGATGCGTCGCAAAAGCGCCTCGCCGTTCAGCCCGAGCTCCTCGACCAGCACATCCTGAGCAGGCCCGGCCAAAGAGACCAACGCGGCCAATAAGTGCAAACTGCCCACATGAGCCGCACCCTGCCGGCGAGCCGCATCGACTGCCTGGCTAAGCAGCCAGGCGCTCTCCAACGTGAAGCGATAGGCATGAGCAGCCTCATCACGCACTTCGACGACAGGCGCCGACTGCTGCAAAGCATACAGCTGTTTGAGCACATCGTTGGGATCAACCCGCAACATTGAAAACATATCATCGGCCGAGGTCGTGGCAGTGAGGATGCCATACAGCATGTGCTCGGTATCCGGAACGCGATGCCCCCACTCCTGCGCGGCCCCTACAGCCTGAGCCAGCGCATCACGGGCCTCATCGGCCAGATCGATGCGCCCCTGCGGGGTGCGGTCATGCTCGGCAGAAGACTCGGCCAGAATCTGGTGCAATGCATCGGCGGTAACGCCAAGGCTGTCCAGCACAGCACTGGCCATCCCTTTGCTCTCACGCGCAAGGGCATAGATTAGATGCTGGCAGGTCACAAAGCCATGCCCCAACCCATCGGCCTCATCTGAGGCAAAGGCCAGCACCCGCTGGAAGCGCTCGGTTGGGGTAGGCGGAGATGACTGATTACCCATCAGGGATCTAGCTTTCGAGGCCGACCTGCGCCTGCCGGATTTGCTCGCGGATGCCGGCTCGCTGCTCCAGAGCAGCCTGAGCAGGCGATGCCAGCTTATTCTCATAGTCGGTCTGGAAGCTTTCGAGCTTGGTCAGCATATCCTGTGCGGGCTTGAGCAGTTTTTCTGACAGTGGGCTGACCAATATCCCCAGCAGGTTGCGGTTGGTGTCGTCTCCAAACCAGTCAGCCAGGGGGACAAATACTTTGCCGCCGACACCCGAGACCAGGGAAGGCAGCCCTGTAATGATGGCCTGCATGCCCTCCAGACCCGCCTTTGCCTTGGCGCCAACTCCAAAGGGCAGCCGCTCCAAGACCCAAAGCACAAAGTTGGCGATCATCTCGGCATAAGGCTCGACCGGCTCTATGGCCTCCTGAACCTGCTCGGCAAGCTGGTCGAGACTGTCAGACAGCCCATCCAGCTGGCGCTGCAGCCAGGCAATACCGTCTTGAGGACCAGGGAAGTTGGCGACAAAGGTGTCCAGCCGGTTTTCTGCCTCAGACAGACCTGCTCTGACCAATTCCACCACGCTCAATATAGCAGCCAGACCCGCACTAACTACCTGCAGTGCTCCACTTAATAGATCGTCCAATCCAACATCGTCCAGCTGCCGCCACAAGTCGTTGAGATGCTGTGCCTCACTGAGCTGCATACGCAGTTCCTCCGGATCTGCATCGACATTGGCCAGCTCCCGGCGATATTGATCACGCTCGGCGGTTACAGCCTCCAGCTCATCCTGCAGCCGGGCTACTTGCTTGGCAAGCGATGCGACATCCACGGAGCCATCCGCATCAACCTGTGTGCCATTAGGCAAGACCACCACACTGGGTTCTCGGCGCCTCTGCAGAAGGAGAGCAGCACTCCCACCCAGCGCCAGAGCCGTTACACCACCCATCGCCAGCCGCACAATAAACTGGCGCCGGCCGGGCTCAGGAGGTTCATCGCCAGAAGGCGGCTTAACACCAGGGGCAGCCAATGGCTCGGGCTCGTCATCATCCGGCAGCTTGGGTAAATGCATCAGAGTCTCATCACGAAACTCGGCGACGATCTCACCCTCAACGACTTCTTCTTTCCGCTTACTTTCATCATTGTTAGATTGTGGCATAACTCACCATCCCAAAAACAACGGCGTGTAGCGTATAGCGTATAGCTTATAGCATATGGCACATAGCCGATAGCTGATGGCTTACTACGCTGACAATGTCAAGTTTCCTGGAGAAACCGGAATGGGCATGAGAGGCTCCTTGTGCTTCAAAACGAAGGATCAACGAAGGAGCGACGGATCCGGAACGAAGGGCGCCTCTTTGGGCATAACAACATCGAGAGGTTGCTAAAGTTGACGTTGTCAAACTACTCATGACTCAGGCCTCATCCTTCATTGCTGGGCACTCAACATTGCTCACCGTCGCTGGCGATAGCCCAGCCGCTTCAGTGCACGTTCGTTTTTGCGCCAGTTCTTCAAGACTTTCACCCACAGCTCCAGGTAGATCTTTGCCCCAACCAGCTCTTCCAGCTCTGGCCGGGCCTTCTGGCCGACCTTCTTGAGGGCTCGCCCTTTATGCCCGATCAAGATGCCCTTCTGGCTGTCCTTCTCAACATATATTGTAGCTGCGATGTAGGTCAGATTCTCACTGCGTTCCTTGAACTCGTCGACCCGAACAGCCACTGAATGAGGAATTTCCTCCTCATACAGAAACAGCACCTTCTCACGAATGATCTCGGCAGCCGTATCCCGGAGACGGGTTTCGGTGAGCTGATCAGCCGGGTAATAGCGCGGTCCCAGAGGCAAAGACTGGATGAGGGCCTGGAGCACATCATCGCGATTGTGCCCTTTGGTAGCACTCAGGGCGATCGGCTTTGCAGCCGGGACAAGTTCCTGGTAGGCATCGATGTGTGACTGCGCACTCTCCCCATCGACCAGGTCGATCTTATTGAGCGCCAGGACGACCGGCGTATCGAGGTGCTTCCCGATTAGACCGGCAATCATCTCATCGGCCCGCGTGGGCCTGCCGGAGACATCGACCACAAAGAGAATGACATCGGCATCGGGGATGGCCTCACTGGCCGTTTCGACCATGAACTCGCCCAATTTGGTGCGCGCCTTGTGAATGCCGGGGGTATCGACAAAGATGAGCTGTGCTTCGGGTAATGTCAAGATGCCCAGCTGGCGCTCACGGGTGGTCTGCGGCTTGGGCGAGACGATGGCCAGCTTTTCGCCCAGAAAAGCGTTCATGAGGGTCGATTTGCCCACGTTGGGCTTGCCGACCACCGCCACAAATCCGGCACGATGATCGGAAGGCAGTCCCTGCTCTTCAAGCCATTCTTCAGGGCCCGGCAGATCGCTCATCTTGCCCCCAGGTGAAACGGATTGAAGTTCGTGTTGTAGTCATAGTAATCTTCCTGCTCGGCACTCTTGAGCAGCCCTACGATCTGGTACGTCACCGGCGTCATAACAGCCTCAATTCCCACCTTGAAAATGTAGTTGGAGACGATCAGCATGACAGCGGCCGACCAGGGAAAGACACCAAAGAGCGTAGCAATAACGATGAATAACACAGTGTCAATTCCCTCACCCACCAGCGTCGAGCCGATGGTACGGGCCCACAAGAAGCGCCCTTCAGTCCAGACTTTCATCTTGGCCATCACAAAGCTGTTGGAGAATTCGCCCGCAAAATAGGCCACCAGGCTGGCAATGATGATCCCCCCACTGGAAACACCGCCCAAGATGGCATTGTAGCTGGCATCCCCGGCATATTCCTGCCAGCTGGCCTCGCCAGGCAGCCGGCTCACCAGCCACAACGTGGCGGACATCAGACCTGCAGCCGCAAAACCGGTCCATATCACACGACGCGAGCGGCGATAGCCATAGACTTCAGTCAGCACATCGCCAAAGATGTAGCTGATTGGAAAGAGCAGTGTCCCGGCATCGAAGGCCAATGCCAACGGGCCGATGCTCACGCCCCAGTCCACAATCTTCGCCGACGAGGCAATGTTGCTGACCAGCAGCACCGTCACAAACAGCGCCATGATCAGGTCGTAGTAGCGATAGGATTGTTTTTCTTCTGTCATTTTCCTCTCACAGATAGATAGGATTCAATTTCCTCTCATACCCATCGTGACAGGTCTCGTACCTGCCTGGGACAGGCACAAAGGATTGCCCCTACTTACGGGTTCGCACATGCAGAAAGTAGGCCACGACTTGGGCATCTTGAATATTAGGATGTGCGCTCACCGCTTCATCACCTGGATATGGCTCCGCAATGCGCTCCAAAAGGAAACCTGTTTCAAGCAGCAAGTTCAGCCACTGGCTAAGGGTCCGCGTGAAGCGGGGAATCCGGAACTCCGGCAGGCCTTCCCTGACCTCTGGCGGCGCAGCACTGAACAACCATTCAATGACATCGCCATCAAGACGGCGGAAGTAGTCACCAACCTCATAGGCATAGGTAAGGCTATTCTTATCACATAGCTTTCGGCGGTGCGGCGTGTCGTAGCAAGGATGAGTGATCGAAAACTGCAAAAAGCCGCCCGGCTTCAGAACGCGGTAGGCTTCGGCCAGAACAAGATCCGTCTCTGGGATGTCCATCAGGCTCATGAATGCCGTTGCAAAGTCAAAGGTCGCATCAGCAAACGGCAGCTCCACAGCGCTGGCAATGTGATAATCGATGCCTGACGTCTGCTGACTCTCTAGTTCCCTGGCGTGACAGATGAAAATCGACGAGATGTCGAAGGCTGTCACCCGGGCCCCTTGCCCAGCAAGCAACCGGGTATTATGCCCTTCCCCACAACCAATATCCAGGCCTGAAAGTCCGGTTACGTCCGGCAGAATCTCAAAGAAGGCCGGCGTATTGAAACCATCGCGATAAGTATCATAGCCTGCCCTGGCAAGCTCCGTCCACACATCTGCATTTGCGTCCCAGTAGCTTCTAACTTCTCTGTGATCCATACAGTCGAGCCCCTGCCATCACTGGTCAAAATCGGGATGCACACCTTCCCCAAACCCTTTAACTTCAAAGGTGAAATTGGCTGCATCGCGCTTGGATACCTTAACGCGCAGGAATTCGACATAGCCATATTCCGCGTCAAAACGCAGCTCGACAGCGCCTGCTTCGACATCTTCATCCGACACGACCTTCGTCAGTATGTCACGTGCCCAAGTGAACGCCCCCGGTACCGAGAACAGCCAGAAGTCCGAGCCGGTCTCTATCTCGCGCCAGTCGTCATGCCACAAGTGCCACAGCTTGCCCTGAGTGAACGTCAGAGTGTGATTACCCATGCGGTTGAGAGCAGAGCCAATGTAGTCCACCCTTATCCAATAATCCTCAATACCGCGAGAGCGCCAGCATTCAACACCCTCAACCAGCGCCTGCATCTGTTCGTTCATGTTGCAATCCTCACTGTCAGTTGGAAAGAACGGTCATCATATTCATTATAAACCAGCACCAACGTGGAACAACTTGGGAAGCGTTCAGCCGTCAGCATTCAGTAGATAGCTTATGGTGCAGCCTGGGAGCCGGCTCAGTCTGCAAAATAACCGAGCGCCAGCCGCACGCGCTCCTCGATGTCATCTGGGGCATCCCGGGGTATAGATTGGAGGGCTGCCTGTGCTTCGACGATGCTGTACCCCAGTGCTGTGAGCGCGGCAATGACCTCGGTATCGAGCTTGGAAACCGCCGCCAGGCCGGCAGGCAAGGTCTCAGGTAGCAGCTTGCCCTTCAGATCCAACACGATCTTCTGGGCCGTCTTCTTGCCCACCCCAGGCACGCGGGAAATGACCTCAGCATCATCCCGGTGGATGGCATTGGCCAGCATCTCCGGCGGGAAGATGCTCAGGATGGCCAGCCCCAGCCTTGGCCCAACGCCCTGAACGGTCAGTAGAAGCTCGAAAAGGCTCTTCTCTTCCTCGGTCGGAAACCCGTAAAGCCGCAGCGAGTCCTCGCGCACAGCCAGGTAAGTGAACAGGGCTACCGGCTGGCCAATTTCCCCCAGGGTGTTGAACACCCCGGTGGGAACAAACACCTCCAACCCGACCCCGCTAACCTGCACGACAATCGAGTCATCCCGCCGGGCCTGTACTTTACCGGAAACAGATGCAATCATGGGCGCTCCAAGAAAGGCAGCTTACAGTTGTCGGCCGCACATATCAGCGGTCGAGACTATACGATCAAAGCTTGATATGGATCATCACGTTTCACCTATTACGTCTCACATATCACCCCTCACTCCAACAGCAGTATGATAGCTGGTTTTTACTTATTGTCACAGTCAGGACGTTTGTCCCCCCAGAGCAATCGCCCCAAAATCCCCCATGTGTGAGCTTGTGGCGTGTGGATTCCCGCTATGAACCTTTACTTTTTGGGATCGACGCGGAATGGTGGGGAAGTGATAAGTGGATTCCCGCTTTTGCGGGAATGACAGCACTGAAGCATTCGAGACTTTTGTTGGCGCGCCAACAAAAACATCAACATCGCCGGGGTGAAGCTTGGCTGTGACGAATGACTGAAAACGATGAAACGACCCAGATGTCCCGTTCCGTTTGCCAACGTGTAGATATGCTCCAAGCGGCGGGCCATGATTTGACGTTGTGGTGTACTTTGACCGAAATGTTCGATAACCTCGGCTAGAGAAGCTTGATAGATGCCAGGAGGCAGCTCGCCATCGTCATTGAAATCCGGCCATTGCATCATGTTGAAAACACCTTTGCATTGTG
>JAFGMS010000224.1 GCA_016927375.1 Anaerolineae bacterium | reverse complement strand
GTTCCTTTAGAACATTGCGGTGCTCTTTTGCCAACGATCAAAACTCGCCTCGCTGACTTGGTTACCCATCGACCAGAGGAGTGCAGGAACAAGAGGCCGTGTCTTTTCCACATTCTCGGGGACTCTGCGACCAAAGGCTGCCTCTCTGCGGTAAAATAGCCTTTTCAAATGTTATATTCCATTGGCACGCACATGAAAAGAAACCTCTCGACCCTGGCAGTACCTTTGATCGTCGCACTGGCGGCTGCCGTCAGCAGCCTGGTGATGATATCGCAGGCGGCACACCTATCTGACGGATCACCCGCACTGGCCCTTGACGATTCCTACATCCATCTGCAATACGCCTGGCAAACCTCTCAGGGACATTTCCTGCAGTACAATACCGGCGATTTACCTACCACCGGCGCCACCAGCCTGCTGTATATGCTGCTGTTGGCAGGTGGTTTTGCTTTGGGCATAAGCCGCCAGGCCATGCCAGGGGCTGTGTTGGGGTTAAGTAGTTTGTTATATTCTGTCAGTGCCATGCTGCTGGCCGATACGGGTCGCAGACTGGTCAAGAATATCCAGTCCACACAAAAGAATCCCAATGTCTTTTTGTTACCCATTGATCCTGACTGTGTAGGGCTATTGACAGGTATTCTGTTTGTGGGCAGTGGGTGGATATCGTGGGGTTTCTTCAGCGGCATGGAGCTTGGCCTGCTGATCACCCTGATAATCGGAGCGTTGTGGGCAGTAACAGCAGGACGAGCGGTATTAACCTCACTTTTTGTCTCCCTGACAGCTCTTACGCGCCCGGAGATGCTGATCCTGGGCATTGTGGTGCTGGCAAGCGAGTGGTTGATCGATCCTCCGGCCGAAAGAGACAATCGTAAAGAGCGTTTGCTGTTGGCACTTGTCCCGCTTGCCACTGCAACAATCCCATTCAGCATGAACATCCTCCTGACCGGATCGATTGGCTCAAGCGGTTTGCAGGCTAAGTCATTATTTACTCTGGTTCCATTCAGCCTCATCTACACGTTAAGCAAAGCAGCTTCCACAAGCTATGAGCTATTTGTGCGGCTGTTTGGTGGACTCGCATCCGATGGTCGCTGGCACACTCTACCGCTGACACAAATCCTCGCTGGTGTTGGTCTGGTGATACTCTGGAAATACGGTACACCTGACGTTAGGCGATTGGCGTCAATCTGTCTGGGATGGGTAGTGCTGGGCCTGTTGGCTACGACAACCTTACAGAATGCAACATCACACAATTATCGCTACCAGATACATTTCTACCCGGCACTGTTGGTACCCATAGCCGTGGCGCTGTTCCGGATCGTGGACAGAACAACCTCATTCCTTGCAAAACAAGCGCCTTTTCTTATGCGTGGGGGATTACTTCTATTGGCCATAATATGGGGCGGCTACAATATCACGGAGTTCGGGCGTGCGTTTGCGCTGGACACCGCGACGACAGCCTCAATGCAAATACGCCTGGCCGAGTGGTTACGACAACACACCGATCCCAAATCTCGGGTCGTTACGCCTGATGCGGGCGCCATACGTTTCATCGGAGAGCGTGACATTGTAGATGTGATAGGTCTAACCGCACCCAACATGGCACAGGTTTATCGCAATGGACCCGGTAGCATCTACGAGGAGCTTGAGGCTGCCCAACCAGACTACTATATAGTCTATCCTGATGCTGCACCACCTTATTTTGGTTCTCCTTATACACACGACCTTCTCGGCAAAGAGCTGTTCCGTGTCTCTCCCCAATCGGTTTCTCTCTATGTCAGCGCTGCTGACACCCAGGTGATCACACAGCCCGATTGGTCACAGGTGGCTTCGGCTGAACTCCCCCAACAGGCCAATATTCTCTCTCAACTTGATAGCTGGACGCTCGTTGACCAGCTCGACGTGGCTGATCTGGATGACGAATTGGCTCATGCCTACACCTGGAACAACCAGGGAACTCCTCCCGGCTTCCCCAGTGATGCCCGACAGATGTCATACCGTACAGATGGATCGATTAGCCTGGCTGACGGCGGCCGCCTGATGACCGGTGGTGAGTCCTTCACGCTCCAGACCAGGGCCGGCCAGTCATTGACGCTGGTTGCGCGCCTGCATCAAATCACCGATATGACCCTGCGTGTCTACGTGAATGGCAACGATGCAGGTCTATGGCGCTTACCGGCAATCCCCGGCGAATGGCTTGAGAGTACATTCCCGGTGTCCGCCGATTTGGTGACCAGTGATCGAACGCAGGTAGCTATTACCGTCAAGGAGATGTTCAACGCCGGCCCAGAAGCGCGCTACAGCCCATTTCATTATTGGGCCTATCAGGGCGGCATGTCCACAGCAGCAGCGCCACAGATCACCAGCCAGGTGACCTTCGGCGAGGTGGCACAGCTGCAAGGATATGCTCTATCTAAGGCATCCCTCAAACAAGGCGATATACTTTCTTTGACCTTATCCTGGCGGACCATCGATCCGCCTCGTGCTGACTTCAGAGTCTTTGTCCATCTTGTCGATCCGGCGCGCACCGATTCCGCCGAGGGGATTGTCGCGCAGGCGGACAGCACCCCTCACCAGGGCACTTATCCATTCTGGGTGTGGCAAACAGATGAAACCGTCAGTGACACACTGTTCCTGGTAGTCCCATCCGAGGTCCCGACCGGGGAGTATCTGCTGCTTATGGGTATCTACGATGCAGCAAACGGCCAGCGCTTACCCATCATTGATGCTGATGACTTCGGCGCCGGCCGTCTATTGCTGACAACGATCACTATTCGCTAATAACCTGTCCAAGAGTCAATTGGCAGAGACACCATTTGGGGCAAGACCCCCTCTTCCAGGCTCAGGTCCTGGCAGCCAGGGTCGCCAGGGTCGCAAAAGTACCAGACAATGCCGGGTAGAGTGCCCGATACTGTGGATAGTAATCCGCATACAGCGCCACACGCTGAGCATCCGGCTCAATGCGACCTGTTACCTTGATAGTCCCGGCACAGGCGGCTTCAACATCAGGCCAGTGACCCGCACCAACTCCGGCCAACAGGGCTGCGCCATAAGCTGCTCCTTCGGTCGTATTGACCGTCACCAGCTCGGCATTGAAGACATCGGCCAGGATCTGCCGCCACAGGGCGCTCTTGGCGCCGCCTCCGGATACATGGACGCGCCGGATGTCGCCCAGCCCGGCTTCCTGGATCAGGGTAAAGCTGTCCCTGAGGCCAAAAGCAACCCCCTCAAGCACAGCCCGTGTCAGGTAGGCGCGGGTATGACGGGCCGTCAGACCAACCCATGCTCCGCGTGCAAGCGGGTCAGGATAAGGAGTGCGCTCGCCGGTCAGGTAAGGCAGAAACAGCAGCCCCTCGCTGCCGGGCGGGACTGCCTCAGCTTCGGCGGTTAACGCATCGAAGCTTGCACCTGGCGCCAGCGTGTCGCGATACCACTGGAAGCTACCTGCCGCGCTGAGCATCACGCCCATAAAGTGCCAGCGCTCCGGCACAGCGTGGCAAAAGGCGTGCAACCGGCCTTCCGGCTCGACGAGCGGACCGGGGGTAGTCGCAAAAACAACCCCTGAAGTACCCAGCGTCACTCCCACGATACCGGGCTCGACCGCGCCAACACCTACTGCCTGGGCAGCCTGATCACCGCCACCGGCGACTACTGGCGTACCCTCAGCCAGGCCGGTTGCAGCCGCGGCTTCGGCGGTCACCCGGCCGGTGATCTGCGGTCCTTCAAACGTCGTTGACATCCAGTCGGGCGGTATGTCCAGCGCCTTCAGCATCTCCGGTGACCAGGTTCGTTCCTTGATATCAAAGAGCAATGTCCCCGATCCACCGGCTCTGTCCATGCCGTACTGGCCGGTCAGGCGATACCGAATGTAATCTTTGGGCAGCAAAATATGACGAGCGTGGGAATAGATGTCTGGTTCATGCTGCTGCACCCACAGGATCTTAGGCGCGGTAAAGCCGGTTAGAGCATCGTTACCGGTTATCTGGATCAGCCGCTCTTTCCCCAAACGCTTCCTGATTTCATCACATTGCTTGCTCGTACGTTGGTCATTCCATAGTATTGCCGGCCGGAGCACCTCACCGCTCTCATCGAGCAGCACCAGACCATGCATCTGGCCGGTTAGGCCAACTGCGGCAATCGACTGGGCCGGCACTTTACTGGTATCGAGTGCCTGCTTGATGCTCAATGCCATGCCCGCCCACCAGTCACGTGGGTTTTGCTCTGACCAAAGCGGATGGGGCATCGACAGGCTAAGCGGCGAAGTTGTGCTGCCCTTCACCTGTCCCTGCTCATCGATCAGCAGTGCCTTGGCCCCGGTTGTCGAGATATCAAGCCCCAGAAAACAGCGACCATTGGTCATGCGTTTTCCTCCTATCGCACACCCATAAGGAGTTCTATGGTAAGCTGGTCCAGTTTCTCATAAGCCAGGCCTCGCTCGCCGAGCACTGTGCGGTCGAGCTGAGCACCCTTGATCGCCGAAGCACGGTCTGTGCTGTACGAGCCCAGCAGATCATTGGCTCCCAGGTCGGCGTTGATCTCGGCAACCAGCGCCTGGATATCTTTATCGGCATTCCACTCGGCCGCCTTTTGCTTGAGGATCAAATAGGTACGCATGCAGCCCCGTGCGAAGTCCTTCACGCCCTCGTAGTCCTCGGTGCGATAAGCATGTGCGTCGAAGTGGCGCATGCCCTCGTACCCCACATCCTCCATGAACTTAACCAGGAAGAAGGCGCTCTTGAGGTTGCTCGACCCGAAGCGCAGGTCCTGGTCATAACGACCCGGCGCCTGGTCGTTCAGGTCGATGTGGAAGAGCTTACCGGCATCCCAGGCCTGAGCAACCGCATGAGTGAAGTTCAGCCCGGCCATGTGCTCATGGGCTACTTCCGGGTTGACGCCCACCATCTCTGAATGATCCAGGGTGGCTATGAAACCCAGCATGGCGCCGGTGGTCGGTAGATAGATGTCACCACGCGGCTCGTTGGGCTTGGCTTCCAGGGCAAAGGTCAAATCGTAGCCCTGGTCCCTGACATACTCACAAAGGAAATTAAGTGCCTCGCGGAAACGCTTCAAGCTCTCGACAGGATCCTTGCCGGCATCAGTCTCGACACCTTCCCGTCCTCCCCAAAACACGTACACCTTCGCGCCCAGCTCGACGCCCAGGTCGATGGCGTTCATGGTTTTCTGGAGTGCATAGGCACGGACGCGCGAATCGTTGGACGTGAAGGCCCCATCTTTGAAGGCGGGATCGGCAAACAGATTGGTAGTCGCCATGGGGACAACCAGCCCGGTCTCGTCCAGTGCCTTCTTGAAATCGCGGACGATCTGGTCACGCTCAGCCGGGGTGGCGTCAATGGGCACCAGGTCGTTGTCATGGAAATTGACACCATAGGCGCCTACCTCGTTGAGCAGGTGAACAAGCTCGACGGGGGAAAGAGCCTGGCGGACCGGCGAGCCAAAAGGGTCACGGCCGATGTTTCCAACCGTCCACAGGCCAAAAGTAAACTTATGCTCAGGTTTTGGTGTAAACATATATCGCTCCTTGGTATTCGAATTCCGGATAAAGGCAAACAAGAGTTTAACTCTCAACAGTCCGCAGTCAGTTTCTCGCCCACGATGGACAACGAAAAGACATCCGTAAACAGAAACTATCCGCGCCAGGCATGAAGGAAAGGTTGGTATCTCTCCTCAAAAAGATCGAGATGTTTTCGAAAAAACATCGAAACCTTTTTCCGAAAAGATCGAGATGTTTTTTTTGAAAGGATCGCGATCTGTTCGGTCTAGAGCTGCTCACAACACAATATTACTGGACAGTGGAAGCGCTGAAAAATATCTTATCACAGATCTCCGCCGTATTGCCTACGATTTCGATATTAGCAGCCAGCGGCAGATCCTCGGACGAGGTTCCCACCATGATCCGGATCGTACCGGGCTCGACGACGAATTTCATCTCCCGATTGTAGAAGCCAAGCTGGCTGGCATACAGCGTAAAGGTCACGGTTCTGGACTCGCCTGCTGCCAGATGAACCCGTCTGAACCCCTTGAGCTCCTTGACCGGACGAGTGACTGACGCAAACTCGTCACGAGTATAGAGTTGGATAACCTCGTCGCCGTCCCGCGGACCGGTATTGGTAACATCGACCTGGATGGCAACGCTCTCGTCGGCCTTCATCTGATCGCGGCTCAAGCGATAGTTGCTCAGCTCGAACTGTGTATAGCTTAGGCCATAGCCGAAAGGATATAGCGGCCGGTTGCTAAACGAGACATAGGAGCCTCTCCAATGGGAACGTCCACCGGATGACTTGTGATTGTAAAAAACCGGGATCTGCCCGACATGACGGGGAAAAGTGATCGGTAGCTTGCCACCGGGGTTGGCATCCCCAAACAGCACATCGACAATGGCCTCTGCCCCTTCCTCACCGGGCTGCCACATCTCCAGAATAGACGGCACGTGCTCGTCCATCCAGGTGACGGTCACAGGGCGGCCAGTGTTGAGGACAGCAACAACAGGCGTTCCTGTGGCATACACCGCTTCAAGCAGCTCTTGCTGAACGCCCGGTAGGCTGATATCGACACGATCACGGGTCTCACCGGAGGTACACGGGAGCGTCAGGCCGGATTTGTCGCCAAGAAACATGAGTGCAACCTGCGCCTGACGGGCTGCCTCGACTGCTTCATAAAAGCCTTCGCGAGAGCTGCTGTTTACCTCACATCCCTGGGCATAGTGAATTTGTGTGCCCGGAGAGAGCCTGTGACGCAGCACATCCAGCACGGAGCGCACCTCGATGCCCGGATCGATGGTCTGAAGAAGGTCAGGATTGGGAAGCGCCATGTTCAGAGCATTGTCCTCAAGCATCTCGACCAGTGTCTCCAGGTGCGACGCAAAGGAATAATCGCCCAATAAGTGACGGGCCGCGTCTGCATTGGGGCCAATGACGGCAATAGACTCGATCTCTTTGTTCAAGGGCAGCAACCCACCTTCATTCTTAAGCAAGACGATCCCCTTGGTGGCAATCTCGCGTGCCAGGTCACGCTGGTCAGGCGTATCGAGCGCCGCCGCAGCCTGCTCGACATCCACATAAGGGTTCTCAAACAGACCGAGCTGGAATTTCATGCGCAGCAAGCGGCTCACACTTCTGTCGATCAATGCCATATCGACCAGACCCTGTTCCAGGGCCTCTCGAAGTGGCGCGCCATAACAGTCGATACCCGGTAGCTCGATATCGATGCCTGCTTCGAGCGCCATCACGGCAGCATCCATTTTGCTTTCGGCCACGCAATGTGGAGATCTAAGCTGCTCGATGGCAACATAATCCGATACCAGAACACCATCGAAGCCCCATTGATCGCGCAATATGTCGGTCAAAAGCTCCTTAGAAGCAGTACAGGGGATACCATCCAATTCATGGTAGGCATTCATCACGGAAAGCGCGCCGGCCTCTTTCACTACTGCCTCAAAGGGAAAGAGGAAAACCTCATGCAGCTCACGAGGGGCAGCATGCACCGGATTTTGGTTCATGCCGCCGTCCGGTACACCGTGAGCGGTAAAGTGTTTCAGCGTTGCTATAACACGATGCCCCCAATCCTTCCCCTGCAACCCCTTAACATAAGCCGTCCCCATGGCAGCAACCAACACAGGATCCTCACCAAATGTCTCTTCGGTACGGCCCCAACGAGGATCGCGGGTCACATCGAGAACAGGGGCCAAACCCTGGTGCCCGCCCGCTGAACGCATCTGCTCATGGATGACCTCAGCCATCCGGCCGGCAAGCTCCGGCTCCCAGGTGCTGGCAAGCGCGATGGCCTGCGGGAAACACGTCGCACCACGCGCCATATAACCGCTGCAGCACTCTTCATGAACAACAGCCGGGATACCAAGACGCGTCTTCTCCAACAGGTACTTCTGAATGCGATTCGCGACTGCCGCTGCTTCAGCAGGAGGAAGATTACTGGCGCCGCCAACACGGGTAATATGCCCGATGCCGTGTTCGAGGATCCGGGGCGCCTTTTCGTCAAAAGGCAGCAGCTCATAAACCCAGGCACTACCAAGCTGTGCCAGCTTTTCGTCGAGGGTCATTGAGCCAAGCAAGTCACTAACACGCTTTTCTATGGGCTGGCCGGCATCACGATAGACAGGAGTGTTTTCTCTTTTCATCTCTATAGTTACTTTCGTTATGGAATAAGTGTGAGTGTTTCTGAATAGGTTTCGTAACTGCTCAGCTCTTAGCTTTCAAGCTTCGATCTGTGACTTGTAAGAAACTCGTCAAGTCTCACGTTTGTAACTACCCAGCTATCAGCGATTGGCTTTTAGCTTTTGGCTGTGAACTGCAAGCTAAAACCGCAAAACCGCTAAAGTAAACCTGTAAGACAATCCGCAGCTGTGACGGTCGGATTTCAATCCGACCTACGCCTACCCGGATATGCCGGCTATCACAACCAGTTCTATGAGCGTCAGGATAGGTATCGGCAACAGGGCGTAATACCTAAAACTCATCATCCAAGCGATTTGATGTTTAATCAGCGATTTGATGTTTAATCGCCCAGCACTCATAACTATCAACACGTCACGCCACATGGCTGAGTAGTTACTCACGTTTTATATATGTACCTTTTACGCATCACTCATAGCTACACTAGAGAGCGCCAAGCAGCTGAGTAGTAACCAGGTTTCTCTTGAAAATTATCCAGAAACCTGAAGGGAATGGCAAGCCTCATCTCCCCTGAACACCCCCATGGGTGAAGGTTTCTCCGGGATTTTACCTTTTCCAGAACCGGCTTGCTTAGAGCGGAATGAAAACCAGAGAAAAAAACACCCTGCAACTTAAACTTCTGCCCGAATTTCGTCTGAGTTCGTCAATCTGGGCTTTCGCCTATTTCCACAGAAAGCAATAACCCTTTCTTGACATGACTTACTCATCCCTTGAGTGCGCCGGCTGTCAACCCGGAGACAATCTGCCGTTCTGCAAAAACGTAGAGAATAAGAGCCGGGATCATGGTCAAAAACAAGAAAGCCATTACCATGTTCTCTTCTGAGCCGTACTGCCCCACATACTGCATCGTGCCCAGCGGCAGCGTGTAGAGCTTTTCGCTGTTCAATACTACAAGAGGAAAGAAGTATCCATTCCAGCTACCTAACATCGCCAGCACTGCAACGGCGGACAATGCGGGGCGAGCCAGCGGGAGAAGAATACGCCAAAAGAAACCAAAGGAGGAGCAACCGTCAATGTAAGCTGCGTCCTGCAACTCTGAAGGAACAGCAGTGAAAAAGCCCCGCAATATCAGGATACTGGTAGCCAACCCAAAAGCAATTTGTGCCAAGATAAGGCCCCAGAGAGAGTCGATCAACCCGAGCTCGCGCACAACGAGGTAGGTCGGCAAAATAGCAATACTCAAAGGAAACATGAGTCCTAGAAGGGCAACATTGAGCAAGAGCGTTTGGCCACGAAACCTTACACGCGAAAAGACAAAAGCAGCCAAACTGGCAAAAAACACCACGCCAATGACAGTCGTTACCATTACCACAAGGCTATTGAGCAACATGAGCCAGATGCTTTCCCCCTGCAATATCCTGACAAAGTTCTCCCAGCGCGGAGGGTCGGGAATCGTATAAGGAGATGTCGCATATTCACCCCGAGACTTGAGCGCACCGAAAACAACCATCACGATAGGTACAACAATGAACAGGAGGAAAACCGAAAGTACAAAATACTGTAAAAGCCTTCTCCAGAATTTCCCTGGGGATGAGCCACGATCTTTTCTAGGAATAGATCTCATCATCAAATCCTTCCTTCAGAATAAGTTCATTAAGCAGCAAGTTGCAAGTTCAAGCCTTAAGACATTCCCATGCAAAGGCGGCTTGACCCTCTTGAAACTTATGAATCGGGAGACAACACGCCTCCGGCAGCAAACCGAGAATTCCACTATCTACGAGGTGTACTCCTAGATACCGCCAATATAGTCATGCTGGCCTACAACGCGCTGGTAAACGGTAGACAGGATCAGCGAGATTACCAGTATCACGACAGCCACCGCTGAGCCGTATCCCAGTGAGAATTTTAGAAAGGCAGAACGATACATATAGGTTGACATTGTCTCGGTGGCACCGATTGGGCCGCCTCTGGCCATAACCCAAATAACACCAAATACCTGTACGGAACCAAGAAGCGACAGGTAGACGGAGGTGCGAATCGCATTACCAAGCAGGGGCAGGGTGATGTTCCAGATCGTCTGCAGCTCGTTGGCGCCGTCTATGCGCGCGGCCTCCTCAAGCTCCCGAGGAACATTTTGCAGACCCGCGATATAAAGCAGCATGTGAAGGCCAAAAAATTGCCACGTCAGCGCCACAAAGGCACAGGCCAAAGCCTGTTTTGGGTCCGCCAGCCAGGCTTGAGTTTCAATCTGAGGGATCACAGGCAGGTTGCCAAACCATTCTAAAACGGCATTGATAAAGCCAAACTGAGGGTCAGGTTTGAACATCTTGATCCATACCTGACCTATGATGACCTCCGACAGGACATAAGGCATAAAAAAGATGGAACGAAAGAACCCGCGCCCAGGCAAATCACGCTCCACCAGAAGTGCCAACAAAAGAGCCAGAGGCAGCTGAAGGGCAAGAGACCATATCATGATCAGCGCAGTATGCCAGACAGCATCCCAGAATTCCCTGCCTGTGAAAAGCCTCTCGAAATTGGCCAGCCCAACGTAGTCAGTTAGGGGGCCAAAGCCACTCCATTCGTAGAGGCTATAGTAAACAGACCTGATCATGGGATAGATCTGAAAAGTAAAGATAAAGATAAAGGCCGGCAGCAAGAACAAAACGATGGTCAATCTGTCTTGATTCCGGCGAGAAAGGCCACGTTTTCGCTGCAATCCCACAGTATCCTCATGGCCCGAGATCGCGCTCATGCAATACTCTCCTTCTATTAACAACGTGGGGACCTACCAAACCGGTCCCCACGTTTTACAAAGCGGACACTACTTACTGGCAGCTCTCTGCGACGTGCGAGTCTTGAAGCTGCTGGGCAACATCTTCAGGTGTCAACGTGCTAGCAAAGAGGCCCTGAACCGCATCCTTGATAACTTCCCCGGTTGCTGGGGCCAGGTATTGATCGTAGTACAGCTGGAAATACACCGCTTTGTCTCTGGCTTCCTGGACCATGAGAAGGTTGGGGTCAGATACACCCTCCTCGCTGCCCTTGACAACCGGCAGGCCAACGTTGATTTCGGCCAGAGCGATTTGATTCTCTTTCGAGGTCAGGAACTTAACGAACTCAATGGCCTCCGGCGGGGCATCTCTGCCGATTCCAAAGCCATTGCCGCCGCCCATTGCGTCGGTCAATTCGCCTGACCCACCCTCAACAGCCGGGAACAGGAAGAATCCCAGATTATCGCCAAGACCCTCTCCGGAAGCACTGTTGTCCTTTTCTACAGCAGGAGCCCACTGGCCCATCAGCTCCATAGCCGCTTTGCCATCGCCGACCAGGGTAGCTTCGTCACCGTAGGTGGCGCCCAGGTAACCATCCTGGAACGGCTCAAGATCGATGAGCTCCTGCAGCTTCACCCCAGCTTCGACGAACGGTTCATCGGTAAACGAACCCGAGCATGAGGAGGCTGCATTAAAGGCATCCTGGCCGCCGATGCGAGTGGCCAGATAGGTCCAATAGTAGTGGCCAGGCCACTTATCACCCTCGCCCAAGGCGATAGGGATAACACCGCTGTCCTTGAGTGCCTGTACGTCTTCCAGCAGCTCAGCCCACGTTTGCGGAGGCGCATCGATGCCGGCATCCGCGAAGAGTTGTTTGTTGTACCAGAAACCGACCATGCCCATGTCCCACGGTACACCGTAGTTTTTCCCCTGATACGCATATACACTTAGAGGGCCAGGAGAGAAAGTCTCGCGCCAGGCCCCACCATCTGCGTCAAGTGCCGGGGTAATATCCTGAAGCAGACCTGCTTCAGCATACTCATTCATCACACCACCACCCCAACTCTGGAAGATGTCGGGTGGTTCTCCAGATTGCATGACAGTGGTCAGCTTGGTCTTGAAAGCTTCATTCTCGAGGACGGTAATATTGATGGTCACATTGGGATTGTCGGCCATAAACTCATCGGCCATCTCCTGCCAAAGTGCTTTGTGATCTTCGGCCGTTGAGATGTGCCACCACTCGATAGTTACAGGCTCACCAGACGCTTCCTCGGCAGCCGGCTCCTCAGTAGCAGGTACTTCAGCTCCTTGTGTGCACGACGCCAGGCTAACACAGAACATCAGTACAACGACCCATATTAAGGTTTTTGCCTTCTGCATAATTCGGACTCCTTATATAGATAGGTAAAAAGTCGCCAACGCGGCTATAATATGGGGACCCCGCTACCACTTGTCTCGGGATTCAGATGCTTTCTACTCTGGCAGGGGCAGCAAACATCCAATTCCTACATAGTGGCTAGAGGGGTTCCCTTGTTGGGGACGAAAACGACTTAATCTTTATGTTAGTAAGTTGCTTCGTCACGCCACTTTCTTGCTAAGCTTCTCCTCTGGTCCAGCCTCCTTTCATCACTAATTGTTGCATCGATCAAGAGCGATAAAAGACACTCTCTGTTGGCGAACACGCCGAATCGCGAGCAACCAACTCGGTCGGGAGCTGCACATAGCCCAACTGCTCCTCAACAGTTTCCTCGATCCAACTTAACAGCATCTGGGTCGCAAGCCGTCCCATTTCTTGTAGAGGCTGACGGATTGTTGTCAAAGGCGGGTGAACCTGTGCTGCTTGGGGGATATCGTCAAATCCGACAATAGAGATATCTTGAGGTGTACGAAGTCCACGAGATCGCACCGCTTCATAAGCCCCAAAAGCCATTACGTCGTTGGAGGCACAGATCGCCGTAGGCGGAGCATCCAGAGAGAGCAAGGCATCCGCGCCAGCAAACCCGCTTGACTGGAAGAAATCACCCTCGTAGACAAGCGCCGATTCGAACGATATACCATTGTCAACAAGCGCATCTTTGTAACCCTGCAACCTTTCACGAGCACTGTCGGCTACCATATCACCTGCAATAAAGCCAATATGTCGATGCCCCAACTCAATCAAATGAGCAGCCGCATCATAGGCTCCTTGCCGGTTGGTGGCACTTACGGCAGGAACATCGTTGGATGTTGCAACATAGTCAATGAGGACGAAGGGAAAACCCTGTTGGTTCAGTGTGTCGAGATAAGTATCAACATCACGGGGTAGCACCATCAGCAGACCATCGGCGAGCCCACGCGCAATGCTTACCACAAATGTTGATTCACGAGTCTTGCGCCGGTGGGTGGTATAGAGCATCAAATCATACTCCGCCTCAGCAACAGCCTCATCGATCCCCTGTACGATCTGGCCGATGTAGGGACTGTCGAAGGCGTGGATGAGCAGGCCGATTACCTGGGAGCGGCCGCCAACCAGTCTGCGCGCATGCTGGTTGGCCACATAGCCCAATTCCGTCATGGCGTCCGTAACTCGCTCTCTCGTCTCCGGCTTGATGTACTCGAAATTATTAATCACCCTAGAGACCGTCGAGTAGGATACTCCCGCTTCACGGGCGATATCCTTGATTGTGACATTCGAAAACTTACGTGACCTATTCTTCATGATCTATTTATGCTTACCTGGTTGTCTAAGGCTGTATGCAGACAGAGGATGTTTACAGGTTTTTGCAAACGTTTGTAACAACACATTACAACAGGTTTCTTTATCTGTCAAGCGCCTTTGCAAACGTTTGTATTGACGTGAGATGACTATTTCGACAATATCAAGTTTCCCTGAGCACCAGAATGGGCAAGAGAGACGCCTTGTGCTTCAAAACGAAGGATCGACGAAGGAGCGACGGATCTGGAACGAAGAGCGCCTCTTTGAGCATGGCGACATCGAGGAGTGCTAAAGTTGACACTGTCAAACTACTCAGCTATCTCTGATGTCTTTTGGAAGATCAGATAGCGGCGGTAGACATGCATTCCGGCGCGCTCATAGAGATCGACGGCATTGTCTTGATTCTCCGAGTCCACATCCAGGCCCGCCATCGCAAAACCGTGCTCTTGCAAGAGATGGAAGCCGCGTCGTAGGAGTGCGCTGCCCAAACCACGACGGCGCCAGCCGGCCCGTACGCCCAGCGATTCGAGCCAGCCCAGGTCCGGCTCAAGCTCGCTCCAGCCCCTGCCCAAGCACAATCCGACGATCTCGTCGCTGTCCATCGCCACCTGGCACAGCGATTCGTCCAGGGTTTCGCCAAGACGAATATGACACCAGACATTGAAGGGTATTTTGGTAGAGTCCCAATTGTCTTTGAACATGTCTGCTTCGGCTTCGTACACGGCCTGAGCATCTCGCTCCTTATCAAAGGGCCGCAGAACGATACCCTCCGGCAGCGGAGGCGGAATGATTGGTTCTGCCAGACTGATACGCATGATCCATGTTACGCGCACAACCTCGTAGCCCTCCGCTTCGAGTAAAGCGATGGTCGGTGCGTTCTTGTCACGAGTGTAGCGGGTGCACTTAATGGGCATACCAGGCTCCATTTCCTGCCTGGCTCGCTCGCGGTGTCGAGCATCCGCGCGCTGCAACAGGCTTGTGCCGATGCCCCGTCGAAGATACTCCGGGTGAACATAGCCGCTGCCCCAGCCTTTCCCAAAGCGGGGATCGAGCTCCGCAGTGCAGTAACCAGCGATTTGGCCATCGACCATGGCGACAAAGCAGTTAGCCTCGGCATAAAAGTAAGGGGCTTCGAAGCGCTCGCGGAGCACCTCGAGAGTAACAAACTGGTCTTCCTGGTTATGTTCTACTGAACGATTGGTGATCTCTACCAGCTCGGGGAGATCGTCCCACTCGAACGCTCTGATAGTGACATCGATGTTTCTCATGCAAATTCCTTTTCGTGATGAACTCAAGTAGGGCAAACGGCGTCCGCAAGGCGCCAGTCGATAGAATCAAAAGCGGCCACGAGCATCGTCGTGGCCGCCGGATCGCACAGAGTATTGACTAGCTGAGAAGGATCGGAAGGAGACTGCGCTCGTGGGAAGTGCAAGTAGGCATTGTTGTTTTCATCGCGAAGCTCCTTTCCTCTGAAGACGGGAACGAATCTATCAGGTCACACCAGAATAGGCAAAATCTCGATCCGTCAGCCCAATACCCGGGTAAGGAACTTCATCTTCTCGACATCCTGGGCTACTCCGCCGCCCTCGTGATGGTTGTAGGACCACACTCTGATGTCTTTCTCACCCGCATAGTGATTGTAAGCAGCAAATACCGTTCGGGGCGGGCAGACTTCGTCCATCAACCCCACGGAGAAGAGTGCCGGGCAGTTCGCCCGGGCCGCGAAGTTGACACCGTCGAAGTAACTCAGTGTGTCAAAGACCGTCTCCACTTTATCACGGTGAATCTGGCAGTATCTGACGATCTCTTGATAGGGATAGGCATCGGTGATCTCGGTTGCTACCCGGTAGTGACACAGGAAAGGCACATCGGCCATTGCCGCCGACAGATCAGGCACTAGACCACTCACAGCCAGCGTAATACCACCGCCCTGGCTGCCGCCCATGATCACCACCTTCTCTGCATCGACCCTGTCGAAGGTGCGTGCCGCCTCTACAGCACGGACGGCATCGGTGAATACCCGGCGATAATAGTAGGTCTTAGGGTCCAGAATGCCCTTTGTCATATACCCGGGGTGATGTGGGTTGCTGTCCTCCGGCTCGGGGTCGGGCGTATCGCCTGTGGACCAGGTGCTGCCCTGCCCACGGGTGTCCATGACCAGGTGGGCGTATCCGGCGCAGCTCCACAGCAGCCGGTCGATGGGGATCGAGCGACCGCCGCCGTAGCCGACGTAATCAACAATGCAGGGCAGTGGACCAGAAGCGGAGCGGGGTAATACCAGCCAACCCTTGATCGGTTGCCCGCCAAAGCCGCTGTATGTGACATCGAAGGTGTCTACCACCTTCAGGCCGTAATCGACAGGCTCAAAGCGGGCGTCGAGGGGGAACTGGCGCGCCTCAGCAAGGGTCTGCTCCCAGAACTGGTCGAAGTCTTTTGGTTCTTTCCGGTCAGGACGATAGATTTGAAGTTTTTCTAAGGGAAGATCGATAAACATGTTAGGCTCCTGAAGGGTAGTTCACAGTGAACAGTCTACAGTTCGTTTACAATTGGGAGAACCCAATTGCCAATCGACAATCATCAAGCATCAATACTTCCCGATCACTCTCTCCAGTGCGTCCAGCCCTTTCTCCAGCTTATCCATTTCCGGCCCGAAGCTGATGCGGGAGTAGTGTTGGTAACGCGCATAGGAGCGCCGGCGGTCAGGATTGACATCGAAGAAGATGCCTGGAATGGTGATGACTTTCTCTTCCAGCCCTTCCTTGAACAGGCTCATACCGTTATTGATGGGATCGGGCAGCTGCGAGAGGTTAGCCCACACATAGAAAGTGCCCGCCGGCTCGGCATCTGCATCGATGCCCATGTGCTTGAGCCGCTCCAGCATGTAGGCGCGCTTCTGGCGGAAGCATTTCTGAACCGCCAGTGTTTCCTGCCGGGAGTGCTTGGGGTCCAGCAAATCAAGCGCCACAGTCTGGAAGGGGTGATTGGCCCCACCATCAAGAAACGAGCCGGCGCTGGCTACGGTCTCGATCACCTCGCGTGGGCCAAGCGTCCAGCTGATACGTATGCCTGGGTAGCGCCAGTTCTTGGTCAGGCCATCAACGACGATGATGGGGTCGCTGTCTACATCCTCTACATAGGCAGCGGCTGAAACCATGCGGCCCAACTCACCGTTATAAAGGTAGTGTGAATAAAACTCATCAAGGATCAGCGAGCAATGGCACCGGCGAGCCATCTGGCACCAGGCTGCCAGTTCCTCGCCCTCGGCCACCTGGCCGGTGGGGTTGCAGGGATTACTGATCAGCAGCGCGCTGAGGCCTCGCCCCAATACCTCTTTCTCCAGCTCGGCCGGAGTGATGTGGTAACCGCGGCTGGCCTCAAGCAGAATCGGGATGGCGCTGAATGCTTTGAATATACCTAACAGCTCTTCGTAAGCCGTGTAGTCGGGGATGAAGTGCCCCATGTTGATGGTACCCAGTGCAGCCGCCAGCCGGGTGAGCGCCATGCGCCCGCCGCTGGCAATGCTGACGTTCTCTGCCGTATATTGGGATGCCTTGCCCCGCCGGTAATGCTCGTTATAGTAATCGGCGACGGCCTGGCGCAGCGCCATATTCCCCTCGATGGGAGAATAGCCGCGGTTGGGCGCTGGGATGGTGATCGTCTTGAGACGAGGAGGAGCCCCCGGCAGCTCGCCTGTCTCGGGCGAGCCCTGTCCTAAGTTGGCCCACTCGCCGTTGACATAGGTGAAGCCGAGCTGTGAGGCCTCGTGCATCACGTAGATGACGCCGGTGCGCGGCACGGCACGGAAGCCGGGGATGTTCGAAGGTTGCTCCATCGGTGAACAAGTCTTTGTGTTTGCGGAGGATACCGGTTGGGCGGGAATTTTCGCTCATTGTAGGGGATTGCGCCAGAAATGCGGCGCATTCCCGCTCCCACACGGAGCGTGGAAACGCAAATCCGGCACTTTACTACTGCGTTTTTTGAGATAATCGATGATCTGACGAGCGACGAAAGACTTGAGGTCGTCGACTTCTTTTGATGGCGGTGTATCAGACGTTTTGCGGACTGTGATATGTAAGGCTTTAGTGTTATGTGGCGTGTCTGTCTTGTCCTGTATGGCTGCGGTTTTCACTGTTGGATTCGTCGCTCCATTGAATAGGAGCTGCGCTCGAGCAATATATTCCTTGAGCACCTAATCCTGCTTTGCGAGCTCAGCATGAGCATGTTCCAATGCTTCTTCCGGCGTCTCAAATACGTGGATGGGTTTGTGGGGAATCAACTGAGCCACCGTCTTCGCTGTTATGGTAATCGGCGTGCCCGAACCAATCAGAATCATTCTGCCGTGTTTTTGTAGCTGCTCTTCGAATTCGTTTTGAGGTTGGTTAAGAGTAGCCGCTTCACTTATAAGATCCGAGAAACCGACTGTGAGGCATTTCATGTCATAGATTAGATAGATCGTGTGGGTAATATCCCCGAGAATGGTATGTAGCTCTCTTCTAATTTGCGCTGGCTCGGTGCCGAAGTCGAACGGATCTGAGACGGTGATCAATAAGATTCGGTTCTGATACTTGTCTACAATTGAATATGTCATGCCGTTGACTCCTCAAGCACGGGTTGATCACAGCAACGAAGACAAGAGATGGATTGATGGGGTATGAGTCTGGGTCGACGTGTTCAACTGCATCAAAGATACAGGCGCTTAGGGCTGAATGCAAGCCTGCTATTCCACTGCCGCACAACCGCCCCAAAAGCGTTGTTGGGATGATAGTATCTTGCTTACAATCAGAAGATGGAAATCTGACATGTCTGAGGCTCGAGCCCTGGGCTGTTAGCGCTGTGGCTATACGGCTCTGATTGTTATATTCGAAGAATACGCGCAGCACACCGGAATGCTGCTGCCCTACCTTGGGCACAAACCGTAATCTATGTTTCAACATTCTCTGTGCGAGGCAAAAATGAGCAAGAAATGGCTGATCGTCAGCGGCATTGTGGTACGAGGCCACCAGGTCGCTTCCCGTAAATCCGAACACTATCCACATGGTACCATCGAGATGCAGATGCCCTTTTTTCGGCAGCTTGGTCTCGATCTTACACCCTACTATCGGGCCACTCTCAATGTCTCTATCCGCCCAAACACGTTTGTCATGAAGAACCCTCAGTATACGTTTCGAAGCGTCAGATGGACTTCCCTGCACCCTCCTGAGCACTTTTCCTTCTCAGCTTGTCATGTGGTATTTCAGGGCACCAGTCATGAAGGATGGGTCTATTATCCCCATCCCGAGACAAAGGCACGCCATTTCCAAGATCCGTTCCTGATAGAGATCCTCGCGCCCTACATACCCAATATCCAATATGGCGCGCATGTCGAACTTGAGATTAATGCTGCAGAAGTGTCCGTGATGCATGCTCTCTGAATGACTGTAGTTTCGCCTTTTTTGGATGTACCCATAGATTCACCGCAGAGAGCGCCAAGCCCACAGAGTTTTTTCCTGAGATGGTTGATGACTCTGTGATGCGCGGGGGAGTTATTTGAAAGCTGATTACTTTGACAATGTCAAGTTCTCCTGAGCAACCAGAATGGGCAGGAGAGATTCCTTGTGCTTCAGAACGAAGGATCGATGGATCTGGAACGAAGAGCGCCTCTTTGAGCATAGCAACATCGAGAGGTTACTCAAGTTATTGTGTGATTGACGACCGAAGGTCGTTT
>JAFGMS010000223.1 GCA_016927375.1 Anaerolineae bacterium | reverse complement strand
CTCCCATACCCCTCCCTATACCCCTACTGCCGAATGCGAATAATAACCGCTGTGCCCCTCGGCTGGTTTTCCACCACCTCCAAACCACTCCCATACATCTTCCTCAGCCGCTCGTCCACATTGCGCAGCCCATGACCGGGCCCGATGCCAATCCGGTAGCCGGCCGGCATCCCTGGCCCCTGGTCGGCAACGGTGATGGTTACACCCTCATCGGCGGACTCGATACAGATATGGAGGTCGATGCGACCGTTGTCCCCCTGTCCATGCCTGACTGCGTTCTCTACTAACGGCTGCAGGATGAGGCTGGGCACAGGCACCGACAGCGCCTCCGGATCAATCTCACGAGTGATCTGCAAGCGCTCGCCAAAGCGAGCTTGCTCGATCTCCAGATAATCGCCCACGAAAGCCAGCTCCTCTTGTAGCGATACCTGACCGCGCTCACTGCCGGCCAGGACATAGCGGAACATCTGGGCCAGGCGCTCGACCGACGCCTCGGCCAGCGCCGGATCGGTGTGGATGAGCGCGGCGATGGTGTTTAACGCGTTGAAGAAGAAATGAGGGTTGATTTGGGCCTTGAGGGCCTTGAGCTCGGCCTCCGTTGCCATCACCCGCAATCGCTCCTCCGACTGCTCCTTCTCTTTCAGCTGGCGATAGAAGCGCAGTGCGCTCTCGGTACCGTGAATAATTGGGAATCCAATTACCATACCAGCCACGGGCCACCAGACCCGGGTATCCCGGATGGAAAAGCGAAACAACCGGCTGCAGGCGAGCAACGCCAGCCCCGCACCGCCGACATGCCCTAGCAATGAAGCAGCGATCTCCACTCCAAACCTCAGCCAGTCGTGTGTCAGATGCTTCAGGCGAGGCTGAAGGAACGTCTTATCCAGTAGATAGGTAGCTTCGATAGCGCTGCTCATCACCAACCCGGTGATCAGCGAGGCCGGGTAACGCTGCGTAGCGAAGCCAATGCCCACCCCGAACACGAGGCCTGAGATCACAGTCCAGGCTAGGTGAGTGATGATAGTTTGCCTGCGTTTGCTCATTTTTTGCTCGGTCATTGCCGGTCTACGTCCATCCTATCACAAACAACGGCGTAGGCAGTATCACATGCTCTCTGCTTTTATACTACATATTCTCTAATTGGCCTGTCTGAGCTTGTAGCCGGGCCCATATGCCGGCCGGTAGGTTGAGGGCCGGGACCTGCTTCATATAGGTACGGTACGGCTCGCCGAACTTGGCTATGTCAAATCGATCTTCTGCCTGTACTCCCAGCGCGAAGCAGGTTGCAGATACAGCACCCAGCACGAGTACAGGCAGCGTTGGGTTGACCAAGATCACACCGCAGGCCCCGACGATACCACTCAGCTGCATAGGGTGGCGTACCAGCCCATGGATACCGCTCCCGGTTAGCTCTGTTGTGTTTTCCCAACCGGTGGTCGGCTTACCACTCCGGTGTAAGGAAAGCATTGCTATCACAAACATACTGATGCTGAAGCCAATAAGCACCCATCCAGTCCATAGAATAACCGGCGGACCCGAGATCAGCTTTGGCAGATCCTTGAAGAGGACCGGCTCAAAGCCTGCTGCCCACAGGCTGCCCACTCCCAAACCCATCTCTACCTCAAAAGCAACGCGGTCGCGGATGGCGCGGATGAGCCACCAGGCTATGTATACCATCAAAAGCCCAAATATGAACATCCCAACATTTTGCATTTCTACCTCCAGTGGTCAGTGATTGGTTTTTGGTAACTTGCCGTTGTCACTTGATGAGCCTCCAATTCTTGATAAGCACGATGAGCCCATAGACGCCGCCGGCAAAGAGGATACAGTCCTCATAGCAGTCGAGCGCGCCGAAGCACTTGGGCAAGCCCATCAATCCCCATGGCAGCAAGGCAATGAAAACCTTCTTATCGGTGTCAGGTGCAGCCGCGGCAAGAAGGGCAGTGGCAAACACGGTGAGCGGGCAAGGGAACAGTGGCAGTAATACCTCCGGCCATGTATGTCCCAGAGGCCAGCCGATCAGGGGATACAGCGCTGCCAGCAAAACCCAGGCAATGGTAAGCCTTCTCATCCACCCACCTTCAGGCAACCTGAAGTGTGTCTTTCCGGCGAATATGTCCACGACAAACAGGGCAGACACAAGGATAAACAGCGGCACGCCGGTGAATGTCGAGATTGGGTTCCTGACAAAGACCAGGAAGAATACGGCGGCATTCCAGGCAAAAGCAAACGCGAGGAACGCCTTCATCCATATATCCGTTTTTGCTCCCGGCTTGGCAAACACGCGGTATGTCAGGTATGCGGCCGCGATGATCATCAACGCTTGTACCGGCCATGTTTTTTGGTTGTATGTGGCAATCTGGTTCCAGAAAGTAGATGTGTCCATCTGATTAACCTCCGTTTTTTGCTCTAATTGTCAGTACCTGATGCCTCCAGGTGTAGCTGATGAAGGTCAGCTGGATCAGCAAGATAACCGACCAGGTTGCGACCTGGTTCCAGGTGAACTGCATACCGCCCATCAATGTGCCGATCGACGAACCCACGCACCAGGCAAGCGGCCACACGATCAGCAGGTTTGAGGTCAGGCGGAAGATGGCAGCAAAGAAAAGACCTGATATCAGCAACGTGATCAACCCGGCGGGTGGGTAGGTGCCGATGTGATATGCTGCGAAGCTCAAGCCCGTCAGTATCACCCCCGGCAGGATGCCAAAGGCGCGGTCATAGCGCAGCTGCAGCCAGCTGAAGGCGAAGAAAGGTTCCCACAGGATGACGGCATTGAAGAGCAAGTGGGGCAGCCAGTTAACGCCGGCTATATGTTGACGCAGTCCGAACGAGCTAAAGATCGCCAGGCCAACACCGATGAGCAGGCTGGCAAGCCAATGGCGTGTGGTGATACCCAATTCGCTTAAAGGTTGTTTGCGATGGTAGACGATCCACCATATCGGGAAAAGCACGTTAAGCCCCAGATTAGTCAGCACGCCAAATATCAATACAGCGGCCCAGTCGTTGGTCAGCAAGTGGGTGGCGGCCCAATAGAGCGCAATCATCGCGAACTCGGTAAGCACCGCCACAAGTGTATCGACGGTCGGCGACCAGGTGAACCACCGTGATTGTTCTACGTTCGTGGTCATCTTTCTATCCTTTGCCATGCTAATCTTAGGATGCCTGCCACAAAGTTCACCCGTGGCACCCTTGCCATGTAACGCCGGTAGGCGTCGCCGAACTTCTCGATGAGGCGTTGGTCGGCTTTTAGCAGGTCCAGATAGACCATTGCCATCGCCGGGATGCCCAGCCCAACGCTGGCCCAGTGCTGGGTCATCAGCATCAAGCTGGGGCACATCAAGAGCCAGGCTGTTCCCATCTGTGGATGGCGAACGACGGCATACAGACCGGTTTCGACCAGCTGCGTGGTGTGGACATAGCTCTTTCCCTTGGGCACGCCCCCCTTGCGGCCAAGCACAAAGATGGGCAGCCAGCCAAAGACGGCACCGATCCACCAGAGGATCACGCCAATCTGTGCAATAGTCTCGTTCTTTGGCACATCCATGAGAAACAGCAAAGCGATCTGGGCAAGCGTCAGCGCCCCGGCGATCCAGACCAGCAAATAAAACGGTAATTGGGCAAGATACTTCCGAAGGTGTTCCATTCTGATCTCCTGTCTCGACATACATGCATGACACGCCCTTACCGTAGCATGGTAGGAACCACAGACCAACTATTTTGCGGCGAACGGTCGAAATCAAGGGGTGAATGGTCGAAAAAAAGAAACCAACCAGGCAGGTTGGCTTCTTGATGTGACTGTGGGGTTGTGTCGCATGACGATGCGGTCGTGTCGCATGGCAGTACTATCGTGCCGCCATGCGAAAGACGAAAGCCAACCTACTTCTCTCCCTCAAGCACCTTCCGGAGAAACCGGCCGGTATAGCCGCGCTCGCTCAGAGCCACCTGCTCCGGTGTGCCCTGTGAGACGATGTACCCACCTTCATCGCCGCCCTCCGGTCCCAGGTCGATGACCCAATCGGCTGCCTTGATCACATCCAGGTTGTGCTCGATGACGATCACCGTATTGCCCGCATCGGTCAGGCGGTGCAGCACATCCAACAGCTTCTGGATGTCGGCAAAGTGGAGGCCAGTGGTAGGCTCATCGAGGATATAGACCGTGTGACCCGTGTCCGGGCGGCACAGCTCCCTGGCCAGCTTGACCCGCTGTGCCTCGCCGCCGGAAAGCGTCAGCGCACTCTGCCCCAGCTTGAGGTAGCCCAGGCCGACATCATGCAGGGTCTGCAGAATATGCGCGAGCTTGGCGCGGTCGGCGAAGAACGTGAGCGCTTCCTCGATGTCCATATCCAGCACATCGGCGATGAACTTACCGCGGTACTCTATCTCCAGCGTCTGGCGGTTGAAACGTTTACCCTTGCACTCAGAGCAGGTCACCCAGACATCAGGCAAGAAATGCATTTCGATCCGCCGCCGCCCATGGCCTTCACATGCCTCACAGCGACCATCTTTGGCGTTGAAGCTAAAGCGTTGGACTTTGTACCCACGCTTCCTGGCTTCCGATGTCTGAGCGAACACCTTGCGAATCTCATCGAACGCGCCGACGTAAGTGACCGGATTGGAGCGAGGGGTGCGCCCAATAGGCGATTGATCGACATTGATGACCTTGTCGACCCGGTCCAGCCCATCGATGCGGTCATGCGGCCCGGGCTCCTCCTCAGCTCCCTGGAGGACACAGGCCAGTGCAGGCGACAGGGTCTGGGTCACCAGGCTGCTCTTGCCCGAGCCGCTGACGCCGGTGACACACGTCATCAGCCCCAGCGGAAAGCGCGCATCGACCGCCTTCAGGTTATGCAGCCGCGCGCCGGCGAGCGTCAGCCAGCCTTTGGCCTCCCGCCGCTCCTTGCCGTTGGGCGATTTCACTTGCAGCTCGCCGCTCAGGTACTGCCCGGTCAGCGATGCGGGGTTGGCCATCACGGCTCCCGGCGTCCCGGCAGCGACCAGCTCGCCGCCCAGCGCCCCGGCACCGGGGCCGATGTCGATCAGCCAATCGGCGGCGCGCATGGTGTCCTCGTCATGCTCAACAACCACGATAGTGTTGCCTGCATCCCGCAGCCTGGCGAGCATATCCAGCAAAGCCTGATGATCGCGCGGGTGCAGGCCGATAGATGGCTCATCGAGCACGTAGAGCAGCCCGGTCAGACCGCATCCCAACTGCGTCGCCAGGCGGATGCGCTGTCCTTCGCCGCCGGAGAGCGTCGGCGCGGGCCGGTCGAGCGCCAGATAGTGCAATCCCACGTTGAGCAAGCTCTCCAGGCGCCCCTCAAGCTCATCGATGATCTCCCCTGCGATCCGGTACTGCTCGGCTGTGAGCCTCTGGCGTAAACCGGCGACCCACTCGTGAGCCTGTCCCAGCGTCATCGAGGCCACATCGGGAAAGCGCGTGCCTCCGACTGTGACAAGACGCCCCTCAGGGCCCAACCGCTCGCCGCCGCAGGTAGGACATGGCTGCTTACGCATAAATCCCAAAAAGCGCTGGCGAATATCTTCTGATTGCGTTTGTTGCAAGAGACGCTTGATGTTGTTCACCGCCCCCGCAACCGGGCGCTCAAAGCTGATCGAGCGGCCGCGCTTCTTCATATCGTAGGTCCAGCTGATGATCTCATCGCCGGTGCCATAGAGCGCTGCATGGCGAAACGCTTCGGGAAGCTCCTGCCAGGGCAGCTCCAGGTCCACCTGCATGTGATCCGCCAGCGCAAACAGCTCGCTGCGCATCCAGTTCCCGGAAGGCTCAACTTTGCGCAGCTCCCCATACCATGGCGAGGCGCCATCAAGCAGGCTCTTGCCGGGCTCGGCAATGACCATCTCGGGGTCGACGTCGAGCTTGACCCCCAGCCCGCTGCAATCGGAGCACATCCCGTCAGGATTGTTGAAGCTGAACAGCGCAGGGCTTAGCTCGAAGAAGAAGATATCGCAGTGGGGACAGACAAGGTGTTGGGTGAGCATCAGCTCCTCGCCATCCTCCAAGATGACGATGAGGTAACCATTGCCTGCCTTGAGGCCGGTCTCGACAGCATCAAGAAGGTGATCGAGGAAAGCATCCCGGCTGTCGTCGGGAACCTCGAAATCGCCCATCACCCTCTCGATGGTGTGCGGAACCGTCTCATCGAGAGCCACACGGGGCATCTCCGTATCGATCATTTCCCCATCGATGCGAACCGGTGCGTTACCGGCATGCAGCCGTTCGAGAATTTCCGCATGTGCTCCCTCGCGGCGACGCACCACGGGAGCCAGCAGCTGAAACCGCGTGCCGGGAACCAGCACCGCCAGCTGCTCGGCGATGCGTCGCGCCGTCTGCGGCTTGATCGCTCGCCCACACTGTGTGCAATGGCGCGTGCCTGCACGTGCAAAGAGCACACGCAGGTAGTCCTGCACTTCGGTGACCGTACCCACCGTCGAGCGCGGGTTGCGGCTGACGCTTCCTTGCTCGATAGCGATGGTTGGCGCCAGGCCCAGGATATGGTCGACCTGTGGTTTCTCCATCTGCCCTACCAACCGGCGGGCCAGGGTCGAGAGGCTGCCCACATAGCGTCGACGTCCCTCCACGTAGAGAGTATCGAAGGCCAGCGATGACTTGCCGCTGCCGCTGACACCGGTGATGACGGTGAGGTTGTTGCGAGGAATCGCCAGATCGATATTCTTGAGATTGTGCTGCCGCGCGCCGCGGATCAGGATGGCATCGGCGTTACCAGTCGCTGTGACCTCATTGGGGGTGTGAGAGTGTGGAAGTGAGGGAGATAGCTCAGGCTGTTGGAGCTGGAATTCGGACAAACGATCACTGTCGGCGGGGAGCAGACTATCAGCACTGGCAGCTGCCGGCTGCTCAAATCCTTGATGCCACACCGGCCAGTGGGCAATCCACTCAGGGACGCGAAAATGCTTCACGCGGTCGTTGGCGGGGATGTAAGGCTTCAAATCTAATATGGGTGTCCCTTCAAATGCATCGGTGCCGCCGATGTCGACAATGCCGTGTTCGTGGTCGATGCCTACGATCTGTGCCGTCGTCAGCCCAATGGGGTTGGGCCGCACTGGAGAACGCGATGCAAACACCCCCGTGACCGGCGCGTTTTCATAGGGCGGCTTATTGTGAGTTGCCCGTCTGAAGCGAGCATCATCGAAACGATGAAACCACCACAACATTCGCACATGGCTGAAGCTTTCCAGGTTCTTCAGGGCCGGGATGTAGGATTCTTCGATGTGCAGTGATGCTCTTCCGCCCGCATGCCGAATATACCCTACCGGAGAAACCTCCAACGCATCTGCCTCATCATTTACAGAAATGGCTTGCTCCTCTGGTCGGTATCCTCGCTCCGGAATCCATTCAGGCCAATTGGACATCCACCCGGACACCCGCGCGTCCTTAACCCGGTCCTCAACCGGGATGTGGGGCTTGATGTCCAGGACCGGCGTGCCGTCGTATGCGTCGATGCCGGCAATCTCGATGACACCCTGCCTGTGATCGACGTTCAGCACTTCCACCGTTGTCAGCCCTATCGGGTTAGGCCGCGCCGGAGAGCGCGAAGCGAACACCCCCGAGACAGGCGCGTTTTCGTAGGGTGGTTGAACCTGACAAGCTGCCCGATGTGCGTCACGCTGGAACGCGCCGGCCCACCAGAACACCAGCACGTGGCTGAAGTGCTCCATCTGCTTCAACGCAGGCACATAAGACTCGATGATTTCCAGGTATGTTCTTTCGTTTTCTCTGCTGATGTGTCCTACGGGAAAAACCTGTGCTTTGTCCAATTTACTCTCCCTGTCAAAAGATATAGCCGCCGGCAGCCATCTTCATCCAGGCTGCCAACGGCTATATGGTAATACAGATATGGACAGACTTCTTGATTTCTATTGCGCAGTCCTGGCAAGAGAAGCCATTTGTTTAGCCAGAACTTGATGATTCTTGCGGTAGGGCCCGGATAGTTGCTCTCCCAGCACCGTTTCGCCTGGCAGGAGTCTGCCGGTTTCAAGAACACGCTTGAATTCTGCCAGGCTGAACTGCCTCCAATCGATGTGATGGTGATCCATGCATAAGTGTCAACTTAAGAGCCTCGTATTGCTCGATGATCCGCTTTCAGCCTCGCGAACGACAGTAGCCGTAGCGACAAGGATGATATTGAGCTTAAGTTGACACCTATGATGGTCCATGATTGTCCTCTTCGAGCCTTTTCAATATCTATCCGGGATGTAACTACTCAGCTACCTGGCGCTTCCTACTGTAGCTATGGGTGATGCATAAAAGGTAAATATGTAAAACGTCATGATTGTTCAACTGCTGGTGAGCGGCTTGCCCATATCAGCTTGTGCCAGTGTAGTTTGACAATGTCAACTTTTCACTACCGGACACTTTTTGAAAAAGAGGTTGTCACGCATAATAGATAGCTCACATACTACAGAAAGGAGCAACTCCATGAGT
>JAFGMS010000222.1 GCA_016927375.1 Anaerolineae bacterium | reverse complement strand
GCGGGACGAGCGGTTTTGGTTTCAACCTGTCTTACAGCGGGACCAATGCTGAACCGGCGAGCTTCAGCCTGAACGGCACAACCTGCCGGACACAGTAACAAGGCTCTGAAAGCATCCTCGATACGTTGGGCGAGGGCGAGCTAGCCACCTCCGCCCTCGCCCAACATAGCCAATGTCTGGCGGATGAGATAAACGAGCCGCCTATGAGTAAACATTCACCCCGGGGGGATGGGTGATGAAAAGCACGGGGTTTATCTTGGAGAAGGGAGAATGGAAAAAGGAAGTTTCGAGCAGGGGTTTGCCCTGTAAGGGTTCGAGCAATCATCATGTGCGCTTCAGCGAGCCCATACAGGGTTAGAGGATCTGTAACAATGCCAGATTACTTGATGCCGAGCTTCCTGAGCCAGCCAGAACAGGCATGAGAGGCTCCTTGCGCCTAAACGAAGGATCGACGAAGGATCGGCGAAGTTAGGACGAGGGCGGCATCTTTGAGGTATAGAAGCGTCAAGAGGCTGTTCAGGTTGACATTGTCGAATTACTTAGGGAAAGGGTGACTGCTCAGCTCTCAGCTATTGGCTTTTAGCTGTTAGCTTTTGACTGTGAGCTGTAGGCTAAAACTCATCACCCAAGCGATTTGATGTTTAATCGCCCAGCACTCACAACTGTCAACACATCATGCCACGTAGCTGAGTAGTTACGGGAAAGGGAACAAAAATGGGGTCTAAACGAACATTAGCGGCGGTGCTTATTCTGGCACTGATTGTCTTTGCGAGTGTGCTGGTACCGGCCGGCGAGCCGGCTGCTGCCCAGGCAGGCGGGTATCTTCACACCTCCGGCAACAGAATCGTCAATTCATCCGGCCAGACGGTCGCCTTCAGCGGTGTGAACTGGTTCGGCTTTGAGACAAATAATTACGTTCCGCATGGCCTGTGGACGCGCAACTGGGAAGACATGCTCGATCAGATAGCCAGCCTGGGCTACAACTCGATCCGGCTACCGTTCTCGAACGAGATGCTTCACGTCACCGCGCCGGTTCAAGGCATCGATTACCGCAACCCCGAGCTGGCCGGTATGACACCCATCCAGGTCATGGACAAGATCATCGAAGGGGCTGGGGCGCGCGGGCTCAAGATCATCCTTGATAACCATCGCTCTGATGCCGGCGCCAGCGCGCAGGCAAATGGCTTATGGTACACGAGCGCCTACCCTGAAAGCCAATGGATCGCCGACTGGCAGATGCTGACCCGGCGCTACCAGGGCAACGCCACCGTAGTCGCTATGGACCTGCGCAATGAGCCACATGATGTCGCTTGCTGGGGCTGCGGAGATCCGGCGCTGGACTGGCGGCTGGCCGCCGAGAAGGCCGGCAATGCCATCCTGGCAATTAACCCCAACTTACTGATCGTGGTCGAGGGGAACTCGGCCTACGGACCCGGCGGTATCACCGATACCTGGCACGGCGCCGAGGGCACGTGGTGGGGCGGCAACCTACTGGGAGCACAGACCTACCCGGTACGGCTCAACGTCGCCAACCGGCTGGTGTATTCACCCCACGATTATCCCGCATCGGTCTATCCGCAAAGCTGGTTCAGCGCCCCCAATTACCCCAACAACCTGCCCGGTGTATGGGATCACTTTTGGGGCTACCTGTACAACAACAACACTGCGCCGATCCTGATCGGCGAGTTCGGGACACGCTACGAGACGACCAGCGACCAACAGTGGCTGCAAGCAATGCGCTCCTACATCCAGAGTAAAGGGTTAAGCTGGACTTTCTGGTCACTCAACCCAAACTCGGGCGATACCGGTGGTCTGCTGCTGGATGACTGGGTAACGGTCCACCAGGCCAAGCAGAATATTCTCTCTACCATCCAGTATCCATTTATCGATGAGCCCGGCCCACCACCACCAACCTCGACGCCAGTGACTGTTGTTCCGCCAACCTCGACACCGGTGACTGTTATTCCACCGACATCGACGCCGGTAACCGTTGTCCCGCCGACATCAACACCAATCACCGTCGTGCCACCGACATCGACGCCTGTTCAAGGAGCCTGCTCGGTGAACTATGTTATTCAGAATGACTGGGGCAGTGGAGCGACAGTCAATGTAACGATCGGGAACAACAGGGCATCGACCATCAATGGGTGGACATTGACCTGGACCTTCCCCGGTAACCAGCAAATCAGCCATCTGTGGAACGGCAGCTACACCCAGTCGGGCGCGTCGGTGTCCGTCTCAAATGCAGCCTGGAACGGCACTATTGGGGCCAATGGGGGCACAGTTAGCTTTGGCTTCAACCTGGCATACAGCGGCACAAATGCGGCACCAACAAGCTTTAGTCTGAATGGCACGGCCTGCCAGTAGAGCTCCAGCGAGAGGGGTGGACATAAGTGTTAACTTAGGATTGAAAGAACTTGTTTTTGATCCACGAATTACACGAATTTCTCCAATTTATGTTTGTAATTGGTGTCAATTTGTGCAATTCGTGGACAACATTCTGCCTCTCATGCAGGTATACATGTTCCTCTTTCTTAAGGTAACACCCATGGGGAATGGGTATCGACTTTATGCCCGCCCTCTCGACAAGCAGTAGCTGCTTTTGGGGGGCAAAGGCAGTCTGCTGTAGCAAGGATAGGGATGATATCTAAGACCTGTTCGGAGGTTTCCCGAACAGGTATAGAGACCATCAGACGAGGGAATTTACGGATAAACAGGCTCGACAATACACCATGCAATAGGTATAGCAGCATGCCTATGCACAAAAGGATCCTATGAGCTTCATAAGTACTCTTTAGAGAGAAAGGGAGAAGTGTCATGAAACGCTTACGTTTTCTGTCGTTGGTGGCGGTTGTAGCTCTCGTTTTGGTGTCAGCATTGCTGATGAGCCAGGCGAGAGATGTGGGCGCCCAGAGCAAGTTCTTGGGCAACATCTGGCGTACGGGCACCGAGCCTCTGAATTTCAGCCTATACTGGAATCAAGTATCGCCGGAGAACTCGGGCAAATGGACCTCTTGCGAGCCGACCCGGGATGTGATGGAAACGTGGCTCTGGCTGGACCGTGCCTACGACTACGCCAAAAGCCATGGTATGCCATTCAAAGAGCATACACTCGTCTGGGGACACTCATCTGGAGAGCCCAGTTGGGTCTGCTCACTTTCTGAAGCCGAGCAGCGCGCAGAGGTAGAAGAGTGGATCCAGGCTGTTTGCCAGAGGTACCCGGATATGGATTATATCGATGTTGTCAACGAGCCTCTGCACGACCCGCCCTGCTACGCCAATGCACTCGGCGGCTCCGGTTCTACCGGGTGGGATTGGGTCATCTGGTCCTTCGAGACAGCCAGGCAGTATTGTGGCGACGCCGATCTACTCCTGAATGAATACAACATCATCAACAATGAAGAATCCTCGGCGCTGGAAAGGTTCATCGACGTCGTCGAAGTCCTCCAAAGCAGAGGCTTAGTCGATGGAATTGGCGTGCAGGGTCACAGTATGGAAAACACGCCGGCGAGTGACGTGTTATCCAAGCTGAACAGGCTGGACGACCTGGGCCTGCCTATCTACGTTTCGGAATTGGAACTCAGAGGGGACGACAGTCTACAGCTTCAGCTCTATCAGAACCTGTTCCCGGTTATGTGGGAGCATGATGCCGTTCATGGCATCACATTGTGGGGATACGTACAGGGAGAAATGTGGAGGGATGAGGCCCATCTGCTGAAATCCGACGGCACCGAGCGTCCTGCGATGACGTGGCTCATGGACTATGTGGGAGGCGTACAGCCGACGACCGTTCCAACGTCGACGCCGGTCACTGTTGTTCCACCAACCCCGACCACACCTCCCGGCGGCGTATACCAGGCAGAAGATGCCTCGTTAGGTGGCGGCGTCTCGGTTGATACCAACCACAGCGGCTACTACGGCAGCGGGTTCGTCAACTTCCCATCGAGCGGCGGATACGTCGAATATCGCAGTGTTGATGGCGGGAACGGCGGCAGCCGCACGCTGCGCTTCCGGCACGCGCTGGGCGCAACCGGCGCACGGACCGGGCAACTGACGATCAACGGCGCCAGCCGGAACATCACTTTCCAGCCGACCGGGTCTTGGGACTCTTGGGCCATTCTGGAAGTAACGGTAAACCTGAATGCGGGGACCAGCAACACCATCCGGCTGCAGTCGACCGGGCAGGACCTGGCCAACCAGGACCAGATGGAGGTCGTGGGTGGAACATCGCCGACAGCAACGCCGGTGACGGTTGTTCCGCCAACATCGACCCCGGTAACCGTCGCGCCACCGACTTCAACGCCGGTGACTGTCGTGCCACCAACCTCAACGCCGGATGTCCCAGGGGGCTGCGCGGTCAACTACGTTATCCAAAATGACTGGGGCAGCGGGGCAACGGTGAACGTGACAGTCCAGAACAACGGCGGATCGGCCATCAACGGCTGGACGCTCACCTGGGCCTTCCCCGGCAACCAGCAGATCGTCCACCTGTGGAACGGCAGCTACACTCAATCAGGGGCGTCAGTTTCCGTTTCGAATGCAGCCTGGAACGGCACCATTGGCGGCAGCGGCGGGACGGTTAGCTTCGGCTTCAACCTGTCCTACAGCGGAACCAATGCTGAGCCAGCTAGCTTCAGCTTGAACGGTACTGTCTGCCAGTAGCGGGCCTTGTCTACCTTGGCAAGCCGGGGTGGGTATGGGTATGCCTACCTACCCCGGCCGTCCCAAGAACGTCGCAGCTCTGTAATTGTCACCTTTAGGGGATGGGGAGTCCGCAGAAAGGAGGCGGAAATCATTGAGTGATTGATGATTGAAAAACACTCAAGCTCAATGCGGAATAGTCAGAACGATTTTGTTTTTGGAGAGCAGCCGGCCGCTGCCTTTACAACATGAGAATACCAGGCCTGCTCTTCAATAATTGCACAAGGAGATGATAAATGTCTAGACGTCAACTTGCTCTTCGAGCCATGCTCGTCGTCATCACCATTGTACTTGTGACGGCGATAGCTCTGCCCCGGTCATCGATGCAGGCTCAGTCTTTGGCCTGCTCAGTCGACTATACACGTCAGAATGATTGGGGGTCCGGCTTTACAGCCAACGTCGTCATTACCAATAACGGCTCATCGGCCATCAACGGCTGGACACTGACCTGGACGTTCCCAGGCAACCAGCAGATAGTACATCTATGGAACGGCTCCTATACCCAGTCAGGTGCGTCGGTCTCGGTTTCGAATGCAGGCTGGAACGGGACTATCGGGGCCAATGGCGGGACGGCCAGTTTTGGGTTCAACGCCAACTACTCCGGCACCAACAGCGACCCGACCAGCTTCGCGCTGAACGGCGTAACCTGCAACGGCGGCACGGTGCCGACCTCGGTGCCGCCGACTTCAGTGCCACCGACCTCAGTACCGCCCACCGGTGTGCCGCCCACCTCGGTGCCGCCGACTTCCGTTCCGCCAACAACGGTACCCGGAGGCCCATACCAGGCCGAAGATGCCACATTGGGCGGTGACGTCTCAGTAGACTCGAACCACAGCGGCTACTACGGCAGCGGCTTCGTCAACTACCCGTCCAGCGGCGGCTACGTTGAGTACCGCAACGTCGATGGGGGCACGGGCGGCAGCCGCACGCTGCGCTTCCGGCACGCACTGGGCGCAACCGGCGCACGGACCGGGCAGCTAACGGTCAACGGCTCCAACCAGAACATCACCTTCCAGCCGACAGGGTCATGGGATGCCTGGGCCGTCCTCGATGTAGCAGCCAACCTGAACGCCGGGACAAACAACACCATCCGGCTGTCATCGACCGGGCAGGATCTGGCCAACCAGGACCAGATGGAGGTATTGAGCGGCGTTACACCGACCACCATCCCGCCAACATCAGTACCGCCAACCTCCATTCCACCGACCTCGGTGCCGCCACAAGGCAGACGGCAGATGGAAGCCCTCGACCGCGGCGTGGTACGCGTCACGACCGGCAGCGGCAATCTGGTGAGCTGGCGGCTGTTCGGCACCGATCCCTCCAACATCGGCTTCAACGTCTACCGGGGCTCGACCAGGCTCAACTCGTCGCCGATTACCAACTCGACCAACTACCTGGACAGCGGCGGGTCATCGAGCAGCTCTTACACCGTCCGCCCGGTGATCAATGGTCAGGAGCAGGCCGCTTCTGAGGCATCGATCAACATGTCGGGTAACTATCTCTCGGTACCTCTCCAGATACCCTCGGGTGGGACCACCCCCGACGGTGTCTCTTACACCTACAGCGCCAACGATGCCAGCGTGGGAGACCTGGACGGTGACGGTCAATACGAGATCGTCCTCAAGTGGGACCCCTCTAACGCCAAGGACAACTCGCAGTCCGGCTACACCGGCAAGGTGTACCTCGATGCTTATAAGCTGAACGGCACCCGCCTATGGCGCATCGACCTGGGCTGGAACATCCGGGCCGGTGCCCACTATACCCAGTTCCTGGTCTATGACTTCGATGGCGACGGTAGTGCTGAGGTGGCCTGCAAGACCGCCGACGGGACCAGGGACGGCCAGGGTAACGTCATCGGCAGTGCCAGCGCCGACTATCGCAACTCTTCCGGCTATATCCTCGATGGGCCGGAGTATCTGACGGTGTTCGACGGGGAAACCGGCCGGGCGCTCGATACCGAGAACTACATCCCGCCCAGGGGCAACGTCAGCGACTGGGGCGACAGCTACGGCAACCGCGTCGACCGTTTCCTGGCGACCGTCGCTTACCTGGATGGCGAGCGGCCCAGCCTGGTGATGGCCCGCGGCTACTACACCCGGACCGTGCTGGCAGCCTGGAACTTCCGCAATGGCCAACTGAGCCACATATGGACCTTCGATACCGATAACGGTTACTCCTCCTACGCAGGGCAGGGGAACCACAACCTGAGCGCCGGCGACTCGGACAACGACGGGTACGACGAGATCATGTACGGCTCGATGGCTGTCGACCACAACGGCAGAGGGATGTGGAACTCAGGCCTGGGGCACGGCGATGCCATGCACTTCTCCGACCTGGTTCCCAGCCGTTCAGGGCTGGAAGTGTGGGGCATCCACGAGAACGCCGATATAGGTTCGGCGCTGCTCGATGCCCGGACCGGCGCCATCGTATGGCACACAGGCGCCGGCGATGTGGGTAGAGGCGTCGCCGCCGACATCACCGCCAGCTCGGCTGGGGCCGAATGTTGGGGTGGAACCAGCGGCCTGACCAACTGCGCCAACGGCGCCAACGTGGGCAGCACGCCCTCCTCTTCCAACCACGTGGTGTGGTGGGACGGCGACCTGCTGCGCGAGTTGCTGGACGGCACATCGATCACCAAGTACGGTGGCGGCACGCTGCTGTCGGCCAGCGGCTGCTCGTCCAACAACGGCACCAAGTCCAATCCCTCCCTCCAGGTCGATATTTTTGGCGACTGGCGAGAGGAAGTGATCTGGCGGACCAGCGATAGCAGCGCTCTGCGCATCTACGCAACGACGAACACAACCAGCTATCGCATCTACACGCTGATGCACGATCCCATTTACCGGATCGGCATCTCGTGGCAAAACGTGGCCTATAACCAGCCGCCGCATACCGGGTTCTTCCTGGGCAGTGGCATGAGCACGCCACCCGTCCCTGACATCTACCTGCGCTGATGAAGGCGCGGGCGATTTGAGCCAAGAAACCGGGTTTTTTGCCTCCTGCAACGAGATACTCAATAAGTCTCGAGGCTTGGCAAAGCCAACAAGCCGAACGGGGAAAAACCCGGTTTCTTTTAGCGGGGATGCGGTGAACCAAGGATGAACGGAGAAGTTTCCTGGTTGGCTCAACGCGGAATAGTGAGGAACGAGTGAAGGGGCATCTGATGGTTCGCCGATTCGTGCAGCACAAGTCAGCCATTCATGCAGCACGAATCACACTCGCCCCACTCTTCTGCATTGAGACCTTATCGGGCCTATAGCCATGAGGAGCGAGGCGCTGTAGATGTTCAGAAATGCTCGCTACAGATAGCAACCGTAGTGGGTATTTGTAGCGTATGGATTCCCGCGAACGCGGGAATGACAGGATTGACGGAGGTCGAGCAAGTTGATGCTTATCATAGCAGCAGACACACACCGATCTTTCGGCTCGTTGCTCAGCACTCGTTGATATAACACCAATCACCAAAACGATGCTGTCCAATCGTCACGATGCTGT
>JAFGMS010000221.1 GCA_016927375.1 Anaerolineae bacterium | reverse complement strand
TCTCCAGTTTTTCAGAGACCTGCAGATTTTGTGTCAAGGCAAGGAAACGACAAAAATAGCGCAAAATTATCAAAATCGGAATCCCTAAACCACGTTATCCTCGCGTGCTACCGGTACTGACGCTGGAGAATAAACGCGTAGTGCTTGCGAGTGTCAGTTTCCTGGCCCTGAGGATGCCAGATCGAGGGTGTCCTCCGCTGCATCGCACAGAGACTGGCCTCCGGCAGCCAGCCATGCAGCGAGCGTCGGGCTGCTGTCCCAGCCGGCGGAAGCCTCCCGGTAGATACCACTTCCCCAACGGTAGTAGCTCTGGGTCTCACGCGGCCAATCTTCGTAACTGCGGGAGATGATCCCATGTCCGCCATTGTATCCGGCAAGCGCCAACCCGGCATGTCCACCTGACAGTTCCAGGCCTGTCGACAGGTAATCCAACCCTCGCCTGGTGTTTGTGTCCGGATCAAAGGGGTCTTCATCCTTGTCAAAATGGAATGGCATCACCTGGAAAAGACCGATCGCCCCTACGCGGGACCCGGCTTGCGGATCGCCGCAAGACTCGATCTGCATGATGGTCGCAACCAGATTAGGGTCAATTGCATAATCTGATGCCCATTTGAGAATATGATCTTTCCAGTGGCGGACAGATGGCATGAAGATCGGTGAGAGGCTCGGCTCAGGTAAGACGCGCCGGCTGGCAGCTTCGTACAACCTCGATGTTGGCACATCGGGGTCTTCAGCCTGAGATAGCGGAGAGAAATGGAAAACAGTTGTGGATTCGCCCCCGATTAGCCGGGCAACCACGCTGAAACCAAAAACAGCCAGCGCGACGAAGAAGAGGATCTCAAGCCATAAGGTACGTAACGAGAGTCTGGGCTTGGGCCCTTTTGCAGGCGTTTTGGCTTTGGACTTGGCTTTTGATTTCGAAGACACTATACTGCGCTCTGAAAGAACAAGGGTTCAATGACAATTTGTTGATTTTATCATGTGGGATAGATGATAGTCGAGGTTGCCCTCCTTGCACAATAGAGTAGAATGTAGTCAGGTGATTCACACCAGTCAAGTTGCCTGTCACTACTCAGGCCGGATCATCTCGCGGGACACAAGTACAGAAAGCGAGGAATCTGATGGATGATCTGATCAAACTGCTACGCAGTGTTGAATTGTTCGCCGGGCTGAATGACGAACAACTCAAGAAAGTGGCAACTATTTTCAAGGAGCACTCATACAAGAAGGGCGAGATCGTGTTCTCGCAGGGGGACAAAGGCGACCATCTCTACCTGGTCCAAGAGGGCTTTGTGGAGGTCATTGCTGGCGAAGGGCAAGGCCAGGCAGGAGGACGCACGCTCGTCAACCTTGGGCCAGGGCAGTCTGTCGGAGAGATGGCACTTGTCGACCAGGGGCCGCGTTCAGCCACCGTGCGAGCTGTTGGTGACAAGACCGTGATCGGCGCTGTATCGCGCGCTGCATTTGAGCAGCTCTGCGAGAACGACACCGCCATCGGCTATCGGGTCATGCGCAATATTGCCATCGATATTTCATTCAAGTTGCGCCACCAAACCCTCAGCCGCCCCTGACGTCGGATGCGGCGGCCTGACACACCTGGCAAGAAAAGGAGAAGCGTCCGATGATCTACAAAGTCAGCTATGTTGTCGTGGGTGGCGAAGACCCAGGAGCCATTGCAAATGTGGACAAGCCACCTCAAGTAGGAGATCGGGTTACTCTTGGCAGCCATGAATTTGAGATCGTAGAGATACTGGAGTTGATGCCCCCTCGCGGCGAATTCAGTTTCCTACATGCAACGTGCAAAATGGTTACAAGGGGCGTGGAGTGAAAAAAACTGCCGTCCTTGGGACGGCAGTCAGATTTTTCCGCACCCGAGGTCAAACACCCCGGGTCAATTCGATTTCCATGAAATCCTCGCACAAAAACACCGGCCCAGAGAACACCGCTTTTGCTTGCGGAATCAGATGGGCAGTGTCTGCATTCCATACGTGGTAGTGGATCAAACCCAGGCGCTTCACCCCTGCCTCTTCAGCGATCTCACCGGCCTGGGCAGCGCTTGCGTGACCCAACGGCTCATCACCGGTCGCTTCGTGAATCAAGAGATCCGCTCCATAAGCAAGCCCTATCAATTCAGGGCACGGCACGGTATCTGAGGAATAGACAAACACAAAACCCGTTTTCTTCACCAATACGCGCAAGCCAATCGTTGGGACGTAGTGACGCACAGGGGAGGCTGTGATCAGAAAATCCTCATTATCCAGGACACCTACCCCTTCCTGTCCGGGGAGATGGTGGAAGGCGACCGGAAAAAACCCGGGCCATTCCTCCCAATGATAAGCCGCCATCATATCTTCCATACGCTCCAGGCAATGATGCAACCCATAGATGCGCAAAGCAGCCGATCGCCCTAGCAGCCAGGCAGACATGAGCAAATTGGGAACAGAGGCGACGTGATCGGGGTGAAAGTGAGTCAAGATCAGGTCAGTCAGATCGTTGAGCCCTACTCCGATTCTCTTGAGATCGACCAGAGGCCGCCCGGTGCAATCGATCAGCGTCGCGCTGTGCGGCCCCTGCAACAACATGTGACTGTTTTCATGGTTAGCATCAGCCACAGCTGATGCCGACCCCAAGATGACAAGCCTGGGCATAGATGTTCTTTCTATGGGTCGCGCTCTACCCCCCTCCTGCAAGCCAGCCGGGAATCAGGGGAGTTACGTTGACCTCAACAACCGCGGCAAGGAACAAAACCGGCAGGACAAAAGTCAGCCATACACGAGTAGCATCGGCCAGGGTCTCCATCCAGCTCCGTCCCAGCGTCTTATTGGGTGGGGGGGCAATCACGATCGCCCCCAGCCGCAGAGCCATCGCCCCAGCGACAAGAACCGCCGGGATTTCAAGAGCGCTATGCAGTAGCAGCGAAAAGGCGGTAACCGGACCGATACCAGCTCCCAACATCTGCGTCACGAAGAAGCTGACCAAGCCGATCGGCACCATCAGGATGATCACCGCCAGAATACCAAATGAAAAGACCGCTAGCAGTGATGCAACCGCTAAGACACGGACATTCTGGCCTACCACTAATAATATACCCGTTGAACCGGAGAGGCCAAGCTGTGCCATAGATGCCCCGATACGTTGCTCAAAACCTTCTATCTTGAACATCTCCGGCGGAATGCGAAAATCGTTGGCATAGCGAATACCGACATAGTAAGCAGCGCCCATTGCAACCAGTAAGACAAATATCTCCAGACGAAGCCCCCATATCCGGAACAGTACCTCATCACGATACCATTGCCAGGCTGAGCGGCGCAACCCACCGGATCGACGGGCCAGTGTTAGCCTGATCCAGTCCTTCACCATTGCCGGAAGGTTGATCTCATCCAGCTCGCGCCCCAGCAACTCTTCGCGATTGAAAGTATGCACCCCCATACGCACTAACAATACCAGGACAACCAGGAGCCCACCAATAAACCACCACAAGGCCGAGTAGTTCGCCCAGAACATGATGAGCGCTTCGGCCTGGATCAGGAACGACATAGGGATGATGATAAAACTGGCCAGCAGGTTGGCCGCCCGCACACTGGTCGATTGGCTGGATACGACCACTGCCCCGGCAACCATGACCAGCGCCTGGATCGCCGTCAAAAGGAGAATCTGGATCAGCAAGATAGGCGGCGGCGACCAATGGATCGAATGGTTCACGCCAAACAGATAGACGACGATCCCAACCAGGCTGCCTGATAGCGGCGGAATGGTCGAACTGAGCATTTTGCCGATGTATAGCTGCAAATCGGTCAGGGGGGTGGCCAGCAGGGGCTCCAGGCTTCGACGCTCCTTCTCGCCCACAAAGCTCTCGAGTGCAATGATCAAAGAGAACGAACTGGGGAAAAAGCCTACTACCAGCAACAAGAATGGGATTAGCCGCTCCCCGATCAGCTCCGCGTCATACTGGTTGAGCCAGCCCAACATGCGGCCAGCCCCCCAGTTGGCAATATAGGGAAAGAGGATGGTCAAAATAAGCGTCGGCACGATGATACGCCAATCGCGAAACATGTCGACCACCTCGCGCCGGGTGATCATCGATGCACGGCGGAGATTCCAGATTACCAGGCTCAACCATCGGCGTGGGCCAGAGCCGGTTTTTTC
>JAFGMS010000220.1 GCA_016927375.1 Anaerolineae bacterium | reverse complement strand
TTCGGCATTGCACTGTCATTGCACTCGGCTCAATATCCCTGTTGTATCTGTGCACTGACAGTGCATCTGTGATATTGCCAGTTATACTCTTACCCTTTATCCTGTTTGGCAGGATAGCTTGTAACATCCACCGGTTCGCATTTGTCTTCCTCTGATATTTTTCTGCTGTTAGCTTGGTCTGACCTGAATTGGGATGAAATTTGCGTATTTCACGCGCGGCAAACGGTTCGAGATACGCCGTTCCTTTTATGCTGGAACAAGGTAATCGGTACCCTTTTGGTTGATATCTCTCGGCAAGGCAAGGAGGTTTTCATTGTGGCTGAAGATTCTAATTCCTACGCGCTTCAGATGGTCAATATCGACAAGTATTTTGGCGCGGTTTGCGCCCTTAAAAACGTTAGTTTCGATGTTGGCTCCAATGAGATTGTTGGGTTGATTGGAGACAACGGCGCAGGCAAATCGACCATTGTAAAGATTCTCACGGGTGTATTTCCGCCAACCAGTGGAGAGCTCTATATCACTGGCCGCAAAGTTGATTTTCGTAAGTATAGTGTCCAGAAGGCCCACGAGTATGGGATCGAAACAGTCTACCAGGACAAGTCGCTAGGTGAGAAACAAGTCTTGTGGCGCAACTTCTTTATCGGGCGCGAGATCACGCTGCCTTTTGGTTTCATCAATGTCAAAAAAGAAAAAGAGATTGCTAACGAAATCATGATCAATACGATTGGTTTTCGTGGCAAGGGCATCACAGTTGACTCGATGGTCAGCCTGCTTTCCGGAGGCGAGCGCCAGGGAGTAGCTATTGGCAGGGCAATGCATTTCGAAGCTGATCTTATCCTCCTGGATGAACCGACAGTTGCTCTCTCGTTAAAGGAAGTACACAAGGTTCTCAACTTTGTGTACAAGATCAAAGATGGGGGGAAAGCATGTATCTACATCTCCCATAATATCCACGATGTCTACGAGATAGCCGATCGCTTTGTCATCATTGATCGTGGAGAGATCGTTGCCAGTATCTTAAAGAAGGACATCAGCCTGAAAGACCTGGATAGCTTTCTGCTTGAATACGCCCATGGTATGAAAGATAAAGCCGAGGAATAACAATGAAACAACGCAGATCCATACTTGCAATATTGGGGGCAATCGAAGGGCTGCCAGTGCTGGGAGTGCTAGTGCTTTTGTACGGTGTATTCCTGGTCACCGCGTCAGATGTTTTTACAAAACCCCGCATCTACATGTCTTTCCTGCAAACCGTGCCCCCGCCCCTTGTCCTTGGTTTGGGGCTTACTCTTGTGATTACAGCAGGCGAGATCGATTTAAGCTTTCCTGCAATTGTCGCGCTTTCCGGCTTCGCCTTTGCCTGGGTCTTTGAGAACATCGATGCAAGTTGGGCTCCATGGGCCGGCATTGTCCTGGCCCTGACTGCCGGTGCTCTGGTTGGTTATATCAATGGCTTGCTCGTCGCTAAGGTTGGCGTGCCGTCGATCATGGCAACACTGGCTGCCCAGTTCTTCTGGTATGGAATCACGATCTTACTTGCAAACGGCAAGCAGATAGACATCCTGGAGATCGAGGACACCGCGGTTCATGCCATCTTCACCGGCAGGCTCTTCGGAATTGTGCCCGCTCAGGCACTTTGGGGATTGGGGCTGGCAATATTTCTCTGGTTCATCTTGAACCGACACAAGTTTGGCGAGGCCATCATGTTTATTGGTGACAACCCAAATGTGGCCCAGGTTATGGGGATCAATGTAGCGGCAACCAGGATTCAGCTTTTCACCCTCATGGGAGTAATAGCAGCCTTTTCCGGCTTGCTCCTTACCATTGAAATCAACGTTCTCTACCCGACACAAGGCCAGGGTTTCCTGCTGTCGTCTATGGCGGCTGTCTTCATCGGTGGAACACTGATTTCCGGCGGTCAGGGTAGTGTCATTGGTACCCTCTGGGGTTCTTACGTCATTGGTTCACTTCAGGCTGGAGTAGTCGCCACTGGGGTGACTAGCTATTGGGTTCAGTCAGTGATGGGCTTCATCATGACCGCTGCTGTAGCACTTAATGTTGTGCTTGGAGAGGGTCGCTTGGGCAGTGTGACCAAAGCGCTCAGGCGTTGGACTGGTCCTCGTCGACTCAATATAGCAGGAGATGTCATGGGAGCTGATGCGACTGTGCCGGAATAGCCACGTATGACGTACATATGACGGTTTTGCCAGAAAGGAGGAAGCTTATTGCTGCTAGAAGGTGATGTCGTTACGGCCTTTACTAAAACGGAAGGACCCCGAGTTCACTAACAGAAGGAGAAGGGACATGAAGCGCTTTTTTGCCTTACTGACTATTGTGACGGTCGTTGTTGCTGCTCTTCTGCTGACCGCTTGTGGATCAACAGCTCAAGATGCAGAAGTAGCCGAACTACAATCACAACTTGATGCTGCTGAGGCCGCGCTCGAAGAAGCCCGGGCTGCCGGCGATGATAGCGCTGAAGTTGAAGCGCTGCAGGCAGAGCTGGAGGCAGCCCAGGCTGCCCTCGAGGAAGCCGAAGCCGCAACTATCGAAGAAGAGGAGCCCACAGCTGCGGGTGAGGAGATAGTTGTCTACATGCAGATGGGTGGGCAGCAAGGAGACCCTTCCACCCTGGCTCGGACAAATGGTGCCAAGGCAGCCGCGGAAGCCCTCGGCATTACGTTGATCGAGCAGTATTCCGGGTGGGATCCTCAAATGATGATTGACCAATTCAAAGAAGCCATTGCCGCTGAACCGGACGGCATCGTCATCATGGGGCATCCAGGCGAAGACGCCATGGAGCCATTGGTTGATGAGGCCAGAGAGCTAGGCATCATCGTCACCAGCGGCAACAACCCGCTGCCCAACATCGAGGCCAAATATCAAACCGCGGGATTTGGATATGCCGGCGCCGATCTCTATGCTGGTGGCTATCTGACCGGCACGGCCATGATTGCAGCAGGGCTGGAGGCAGGTGATGAGGCGCTTGTTTATGGCCTATGGCATCAGGAAGGAAGAAGCAGGAGTCCTCAAGGTGTCTTTGATGCACTTGAAGAAGCCGGGCTCACTGTAGAACAACTCGACATTACTGATGACGTGGACAAAGACGCATCGTTGGCAATTCCAATACTGACCGCCTATATCGAAAGTCATCCCAATCTCAAGGCTATTGGCACTCAGCACGGCAACATTACGGCTATCATGCCGAAGGTGCTTGAGGCAGCCGGCAAAGAATCTGGTGATATCATCATAGGCGGCATTGACCTTTCGCCGGCTACAATCGAAGGTATTAAGAGCGGCTATGTCAGCGCCAGCTTCGATCAGGTGCTGTACTTGCAAGGCTATTTCCCTGTCCAGCAAATCTGGTTGACTAAGAACTATCTGATCCCTGGTTTGCACATCGATACCGGTGTTGGCACGGTTAGGCCGGACAACGTTGGCGAAATCGAACCACTCATTGAGCAAGGCATTCGTTAGTCCGAGTTTGTGATAGAACGCCCTCGTCTTGGGACGAGGGCGTTTTTGTTATGCCAGTTTCCTACATCTGTAATCCGGTTTGCCGGCTCTGAAAGCATGGTAATCTGTAGATGTAGCCCCCATCTATTAAGGAACCGAAAGGACCCTGTATGTTCAAACGTGCAAACTTTTCTCTCTTGCCGCTGCTAGCCACTCTGATAACAATGGGGGGATGTACCACACCAACAAACCAGGCACAGGTCTCCGTTAACGGTCGTTATGTCGCATTTGTACCGCCGGCTCTTACCAGTCCCTTCCATGTAGCCATTGTCAGGGGTGCTCAAGATCGAGCAGAAGAGCTCGGGTGGACACTTGAGGTGCAGGCTCCTGCTAGTGAGAGTGACTACGCAGGCTTCGTGACCATCGTGCAGCAGTTGCTGGAGAAAGGTGTGGAGGCTGTTAGCATCAATCCGATTGGCACCGAGTCGGCGGTAACGGCGGTCAAAGCGGCTAACGAAAAGAATGTGCCTATCCTGGCACACAACTTTATTACGCCATTCTCGGAAGGCGAGGTTGCAGCCTATCTTGGCTATGATCAATGGGGCGGTGCAGAGCAGTTAGCAAAGACAACCTGTGCGCTGCTCGCAGAGAAGTATAAAACCACTCCCGAAAAGACCCGGGGCAAAGTGTACATTCTGATGGGGCTCGAGAGTATCTTCTCCCACCGGCGGACTGGAGGCTTTAAGGCCGGCCTGGCTAAATATTGCCCAAACGTAGCGGTTGTTGGTGAACAAACAGCAGAGTGGCTACGGACAAAAGGCCAGGAAGTGGCCGCAATTGCTTGGCAAAAGGAGCCTGACATTGACGTGTTCTATGGTAACAGCGATGAGATGGCCATCGGTGCGGCACTTGCCGGTGAGCAGATGGGTAAAGAGATCAATGTAGATTTCTTTGCAGTGGGTATCGATGGTAATGAGCCAACTCTGGATCTGCTTAAAGAAGGACAATTCAGCGCCACCCTGGGCGTCGATCCCTACCGAATGGGCGTTGCCGTTATTGATACTATGAAAAGGGTTTTAGAGGGGCAAGATGTTCCACAGATTATGCTGACACCTTCCGTAGTCGTGACCCCAGGCAATCTGCAGGATTATTTAGATGGCAAGCTCTGGACTTGGCCGGTGGCAGGCGCGCCGGAAATGGATAACGATCAACCGACTGTCCCATAAGGGTGCATTCCAAATCTGGGGCGAAGTTTCGGCGTTCACAGTCCGTCCAACATCCGCTCGGTCCCCCTGTGCGCCTCGGCAGGCTGGGCTCCCTCCCGAATCTGGAACACACCCTCCCATGAAGACGGTTTTTCCCCTCATACAATGGTCATGCCTCCGCAATAAATTGTCATCCATGACTCGCAGCGGAGATGTGACCATTCATGATATAAGAGCTTCTTCTTAGCTCTCTTTGAGCGCTCTTAAGCTGTCTACAACATCTCCTCTAAAATGGAAGCGTAACACCTTCCTTCCCGTACGCCTGAGTGCTTGAGCATCTCCCAATGCTTGTGCTGTTTTGAGAACCCCAAAAGACATCGCGGAACCGGGTTCTCCCGCTTCATCTGGAATAGGAACATCTTCCGGATCATCGGCTGTGATTTGAATAAATAGACCATGTCCTGCATCACCTTTGTGCAACTGGCCTGTTGAGTGCAGATAGCGTGGCCCATAACCTAATGTGGTCGCTAATCGAGTATGATCACGTAGTGCCGTGCGTAGAGTTGTTAAGGCGCCATCTATTTCAGGATTGGGGTTGAGATAGGCTTGCAAAGATATATAAGCATCTTCTTTAGCTCCATGGAGTAATGCGGCCAGAGCTTCAGCGGGAGTTTGGAAAGCCAGCCCTTCAGGTGCATAAACTTTGATATCACCATCTACCAAAGATGGTTCCTCGACCAACAAGTGTCCTGATTGGCTATAGTCGGTCACGATCTCGCGTGCCAATGCTTTAGCGGCCTCAACGTTTGGCTGATCGAAGGGGTTGATGTCAAGACAGTGACTTGCTACTGCTGCTGCCATTCCCCACAAGAAGAACTGCCCACCCAGATCGTAGGCATCCTGCATATCAATCGTGATAACCGGATGGCCAGCTTTTCCAAGAATCGCTAGCGGCTCATCAAAGGAATTGTCTCCCTGCAAACGTAGATAGACAAATAGGCGGTCATCGCCATAGACATCAGGCGTTGCAAAGGGCTCTCCAACTACCGGCAGGATACCCTTGCCTTCCTTACCTGTACTTTCAGCGATGAGCTGTTCAATCCAATCGCCAAAACTGGCGATTGTGGGTGATATGAACAAGGTGAGCTTGTCGCGTCCCATCTGGCTTAGCTGGCCCAGTGTGGCCCCCAACCAGGCACCCAGGTTGCACTCACCCCCAACTCCCAGACAGCAGGTCGTAGCCATGGCCGATGCTCGATCTAGGAGCCTATTGATGTCGAGCCCGAGCCCAAGCAGAGCTGCCGGTACCAGGCCAAAGAAGGAAAGCGCAGAGTAGCGACCACCGATATTGGGATCGTTCAGGAAAGTTTCCCGGAAGTGATAACGTCGGGCTAGATCTACCAACGGACTGCCGGGATCGGTAATAGCAATGAAGTGTTCACCGGCCTTGTCCTGACCGACAGCTTCGCTAAGCCAATTGTAAAAATACTTAAAGCCCGATATGGTCTCAACTGTGCCTCCTGACTTGGTCGAAACGATCACCAGGGTGCGGTCTGGATCGAGACTCTGAGCGTAAGCCAGCACAGCACCAGGAACTGTGCTGTCAAGCACGGAAAGACCTAGATGGTTTTCGGCAACACCAAATACTTTTTGAAATACGTCAGGCGCTAGACTGGAGCCTCCCATTCCAAGCAGCAATGCATGTGTGTATCCGGAAGATTGTATTGTTTTGACAAACTTCTGTACGCGGGGAAGCGCCTCTCTCATCGTTGGCTCGCTTGTGAGCCAGCCCAGCCGGTTGGTAATCTCGGTTGGAGCAGATTTCCAGACGGTGTAGTCATGGGCCCAAATACGACTCATGATGTTATTTTGCGACATTGCCGCCAGTGTGTCTTCTACTGCGGTGGTATAGCTCCCTAAATTGGCTTGCAGCTTGATGTTTTGCATCATTCTCTGAGTCCTTTGTTTCTTTCGTGGGTAGACATTTACTGTTATACCCTTTCTCGTGACACAATCCAACAAATACACAGATAAGTAGTCGCTGTTATTCTACATACCCTGAGAACATCGATGTTACATGATTTACTATTCCAACTGGCAACTGGTGCTTTGAGGCGTGAATACCTCCAGCTCTCTACTTGACTAGATAGAACGCCAGTGCTATCTTTGAGGGTGAGATGGTTAGAAAGCAGTTTAGATCGCAACAAAAAGGTAATCCAATGACTCTTGAATTACACAAACTGACAGGCCAAGTTGAGCAAATGGGGCAGGCGCTTGCCAACCAAGATGAGGATATCGAGGGCAAGAAAGCTATTGCCCTACAGATTCTCGAAGCTTATGCAGATGAAGCTTATCTACCACATATCCTGGAAAGGGTTCAGGATGCTGTGGATAGAGATGCTGGCTACCGGGGTGCTCGGCCATTCGATGAGCCGATTATGAAGGCATTTCCTCCTCAGCCATTACCCCCAAGTGCAACGATTGTTGCTGTGGACGGCTCGCAGATACTACCCGACACACATGGGGCGGCAGTTTACTATTTACTCAATATTGGCACGATAATCCTCCAGCATGGCAGCGGAGAGCCGCCTCAAATCATCAGCCAACCCTATCTATTCTACGAGACTGAGTATGTGTATACGGGTGACAGGGGCATGATTTCCGCAACAACCATTGCGGCGAGGCGCACAGTCGCCGAAATGCAGGCACTGACTGAGCACGGTTGGCGTCAGCGTGGTGAAGCCCGTCCTTTGCTGACCCTGATCGATGGGCCCTTGTTGCTGTTTCCCATGAGCGTCGAGATTCCGGACCGCGATCAGCTGCGGGGGATCTATTTTAGCGCCATGACACGCCTGTTGGAGATTCAAGCTGGTCTTGCCGGTTATGTTGATAGGCCAAGCAGTCGCTTTGTGGCGAGTATGCTGCATCTGCTGGATACACCTCCAGAGGAAGTTTCACGCAGGTCTTTGGCTACTAACGGACGTCTGGAAGGAATAACCGATATCAAGGTCTACGATGGTTTACTTCAGCCGGCGGAACGTACAGCTCTTTTTATACAAATGTCGCCGCAAAACAAGGAGTTTCGGAGAAACGGTGGAGAGACTCATGAGATTGTCTTCTTCTATATGAACGTAACTGCCCCTGATGAGTCTCCTCATCTGGCGCGCGTCGAAATTCCTATGTGGGTAGCACAGGATAGAGATCTGGTAGCCACATTGCAGGCTTTGATCTACCATCAGTGCCAACAGCTTATGACTCGTTATCCCTACGTCTTGACTCGGGCAGACGAGCTGGCCGTCGTCAGGAGCGAAGAGACACGCCAACTGAATGTGATGATCCAGGTGGCTATGACCCGTTATGGACTGGCCACAGAGGAGAGCGCCAAGCAGGCCGGCAAAAATGCGGCCCGTAGCTCTAAAACACGCTTTAAAGTAGGAGGAGATAAATGACTGCTGCCTGGGAAGAACCTATAGGTTATGTGCTGCGAGCCAGCACAACCGGCTTTTCAGTGGGAACCCGCGTCAACCAAATGGGTAAGCCGGCTTTCGGCTCGATTGTAAAGGCTCAGCCGCGCGGTGATGAGCGCGAATGGGTTTACGGCCTTCTTTATGACATGCATATCGATGACGACCCAATGGTGCGCCAGCTTGTTCTTGCTGATGCCGTGAGTGAAGAGACCATCCGCGATCAGCACCATCACCGGATTGTGCCGGTTGAGATGAATATTCTGGCGATTGGCTTTCGGGGATATGATGAACAGATCCGCCACGCGCTGCCGCCACGCCCACCTCTCAGCCTCGACCCTGTTTTCCTATGTAACCCGGATGAAATACGAGAGATCGCCGCAAGCTTCGATTATTTTCGCATAGTCTTGACAACCTCTCAGGTGTCCAGCGAGCAGCTTCTGGCCGCTAATCTCATCATGGCTGCCGGAACGCTGCCCGAGAATGAACAGTACGATTTCCTGGTTCGTGCTGGACGCGAAGCAGCACGTCTCTTGACCAATGACATGGCCCGGCTGGACAGCCTGCTGCGCCTGATCTACCCGGCTTGACGAAGGAAAGATACATAATGGCTAAAAAATCAGCTAACGAACTCGATAAGTATTTCGGTGCTCGGACTCCTCGCCTGGGAGTGCTCATAGGGGGATCATTAGGTAGAGGGCTGGATGTAAGGCTCGATCCTAATGTCGATATGGAGGAGCTGGCAGTGGGGCGCTATGTCGTCATCCATGGTCACCAGCGCCGGTTCTTCTGCATTATCACAGATATTGGCCTGGGCAGCACCAATGCTCAGATTACCGGTACACCGCCTGATATGTCCAACCCTTTCCTGGCCGATGTGTACAGCGGCTCAATCGCCTATGGCACCATGCATATTGCACCAATGCTGGCTATCAGCGAAGAAGGCAAAATTGAGCCGGTTCGCACGATCCCTCCTCACTTTCAGGAAATTTGGACAGCTACCGAGCAGGACATCAACGATGTCTTCGGCGATGAAGACGAGGTGCACTTTAACATCGGCGCGCCGCTTGAGCTGCTTGACACACAGATCAATGTCGACCTCAAGCGCCTCACCGAGCGCTCGGTGGGGGTTTTTGGCAAGAGCGGCACGGGTAAGAGCTATCTGACCCGTATTCTTCTTGCCGGTGTTATCGCGCGTCGGGCCGCGGTTAACCTGATCTTCGATATGCATAATGACTACGGCTGGGAAGTGTTTAACGAGTCAGGCGCACGCGATAAGGGACTGAAACAGCTTTTTCCGGATCGGGTGGTTATTTTTACATTGGATGATGAATCGTCGCGGCGCCGTGGTGTCCGCCCTGATTTTGTCGTCACGATGGCATACAATGAGATCGAGCCGGCCGATCTGGAAGCCCTGCGTCTGACGATGGATTTCTCGGACACCATGCTCGATGCGGCTCGCCTGCTGCGCCGTATGTGGGGGCGTGATTGGATACAGTCTCTTCTGACGGCCGAGCCCGACATCATTGAAGACCTTATTAACACAACAGCCATCAATGGACCGGCTCTTTTGGCCCTGATTCGTCGTTTGCAGCGTTTCCAGCGTTTTGGTTTCCTCGTTCCACAGGCGACAGGCGACTCGGTGCAGGCTATTATCAGCCACCTGGACAAAGGGCGCAGTGTGGTTCTAGAGTTTGGGCGCTACGGAAATGCGCTGGAAGCCTACATTCTGGTTGCCAATTATCTCACTCGCCGTATCCGCGAGCGGTATGTCCACCGTGTCGAGGAATCCTTTGGCGATGAAAGCAAGCAGCCTCCTCAGCTGATGATCACCATCGAGGAAGCCCACAAATTCCTCGATCCGCAAATTGCCCGCCAGACCATCTTTGGCACCATTGCCCGGGAGCTTCGCAAGTTCAAGGTTACCCTCCTGGTCGTCGACCAGCGCCCCAGTGCCATTGATGAAGAAGTGATGTCACAGATCGGCACACGCGTAACGGCTCTACTGGACAACGAGCGAGACATCATCGCCGTGTTCATGGGGGTCAGCGGCGCGCCAGGATTGAGAGAAGTTCTGGCTCGCCTCGATACACGCCAGCAGGCGATTGTCTTGGGGCATGCAGTCCCCATGCCTGTTGTGATCCAGACACGCCCATATGATGAAGATTTTTACGCCGCGATGGGCAAACCGATATCCGGCAAGCGGGTAGGCTCAAAGTCCCGCAAGAAGGACAGTCAGGAGCTTTATGTGGACAAAGAATTCGAGGGATTTGGCTAAACAACAAAGCCCATTCCTCTTCAAAGCTTGCTAAAGAGGAATGGGCTTCTCTTCTCAGCGAACACCCGGTTTACTGTTCTTCAATACCAGATACTTGTTTCTCTTGCGCTTTGCGGATGCGCGAGCGGACGAAGCGCACAATACCGAAAATCACCAGTCCGGCTGCCGCCAGCCAGGGCAAGATGGAAATGCCAAAGATGATGGCAAAATTACCAAACCCTCGCAGGCTGCGCAGCAGTGCCTCCCAGGCTCTCCGGACCGTCTCCGCCGGACGCCAGCGGTTATCTACCGGCTGGGAAAGGATGTAAGGCTGCAGCGAGACATTGATGCTCGACAGAGCTGCTGATTGTGACAGGTACTGCATTTGTCCCTTAATAGAAGCGATCTCGGCTTCGCGTTGGGTGAGCTGCTGTTCAGCATAGAGTAAGTCTTCGGCATTTTGGGCTTCCGACATGATCTCCAGCAGGCGTTGGCGGGCCGCTTCCAAGGTCTCAAGCCGCGCATCGAGATCAACGTATTGGTTGGTGACATCCTCAGCAGATTGGCTCTGGGTAGGTGTAGTTCCCTCGGCGGCCATTCCCGCTATCCGGTTCATCACTTCATCGAAGTGCGCAGCCGGAACCCGGATCGTCATATCGACATAGGGGTCGGAGGTAGAACCGCTGCCATGTTCGTTGACGGAGACAACAAAAGCGCCCTCTCCAGACATCTGCTCCACCATATCTTCGATGTTTTGACGGGCCGTCAAAGTATCCTCGACGGCAACAGTGATGCTGCCATTGCGGATGATGAGCCGCTCGACGGAATGTTGATCACTATTAGTAGTCGAAGAAGAGGGGGCCGTACCCGGCTCTGGCGCCATAGGAGCCTCCTCCATGGCTGCAGAGATGCCTTTATCCTCATCGTAAAAGTCGCCACCTCCGACGAAACCCTCTCCTCCGCCGGGAGCGAGCTGGCGCTCTACGGCCATATTGGAGGACTGCACACTTCCAATAGCTGGTGCATTCAGCAACATGAGTCCAAAAAAGACAATGACACAGATAGCGACAACAATCCCCCCACCAATGAGGAGCCACCTTTTCTGTTTGGTTGACATCTTCATCTCTCCTTTGAGTTTGGTCATTTTCCTATAAGACGTCTTGTATGCCCGGTAGGTTCCGGCATCAGGCCAATGTATATCATCATTCATCTCTTGATGGCAAACATACTCCGCCTTCCCAGGTGTTTTCGGTCCGCACCTTTCCTCAAAAAGATCGAAATGTTTTTGGAAAAAGATCGAGAAGTTTTCCCAAAAAGATCGAAATGTTTTTTCGCAATGCCGCTAAAGTCGCCCTGTTGCCGATACCTATCCTGACGCTCGTAGGATTGGTTGTGATAGCCGGCATATCTTGACAGGTA
>JAFGMS010000219.1 GCA_016927375.1 Anaerolineae bacterium | reverse complement strand
ATCGGTCCAGGCATCGCCGCCGAAGTTGCCGGGGATGATGTTCCAGCCCTTGCTCCAGTTAGGATACTTGTTGAGCAGGCCGATCTTTCCCAGACCGTCGGTGGAGTAGAACTCGGCGGTACCGGTGGTCGGGTCGTAGAACAGTACATCGCTGACGTATGTGTCTTCGTTACCAGCAGGTGCCCCTCCTGGCCCGACGCCTCCACCAGCTTCTGCTGTAGCTTCTTCTGTCGGCTCTGGCGGCGCCTCTGTGGCTTCCTCTATTGCCTCAGTAGGCGCCTCTGTAGCTTCTTCTGTCGGTTCCATCGCCTCTGTTGATTCCTCGGTCGGAATTGCTGTTGGTTCCTCGGTTGGGGCCAGAACAGCAGTTGGCTCCTCCGTGACCGGCGGCGGCGGTGTGGCTGTCGGTGGTTTCCCTCCACACGCTGTGGCAATGATGAGTGCTGTAATCAGAACAAAAGTGATTTTTAACCGTGACATGTTTCTCCCCCATAAACTCTGTTTTACAAAGATGGATACACACACTGTGTGCTCAAAATAGGATTGTATACTTGCAACCGTGGTTATGCCAATGACAACCTGTTTGTCGTTTGATATTCCTGCTGCCAATGACTGCATGTGTCCATGCCATTATAGATCAGCCGGTGCGAGGCGAGATAGGACGTTGGTACTATTAGGTGCTGTGTAATCGTCAAATCCCTACTGGCAGCAAATGCTAAAGGCAATGTCGATGGCCATGCTTCTGGAGTGAGTGGGAATGCTTGCAGGATAGCAGGTAAGTGATGCTGACTTATTCCTGGAGCTTGGCGAGATGGTCTTCTGCCTTCTCCTTGTAGTCTCGAACGAGCCGCCGGTCCCAGGTCAGCGACAGGAATGTCTCGAAAGCCTCAATAGCCTGCGCCGTGTTACCTGCTTCCATGTGATAGATGCCCACGATGTAATAAGTGACATCGTCCTTTGGTGCCAGTTTAAGCATTTCTTGTGCGGCGCTCATTGCCTCATCCAGATTACCTGTTTCCATCTGAGACAGCGCCAGCAGCCGGTAGGCACTACCATAATAAGGTTTACTGGCAATGATTGCCTCTGCCTGGTCCATTGCCGCTTTGTAATCCCCCTCATCGAACATGATATAGCCCAGTTGAATCTTCAAGGAATCATCGTCAGGATTGAGTTTCAGGCCTTGCTCGGTGACCTCTCTAGCAGTCGGGGTATCCCCTTGTTCCTGGAAAATCGCACTCCGAATGACAAAAGCTTCGCTGTTTTGAGCATCGATGGCGAGAATGCGATCAGCCATTTCCATTGCTTCGTTAAAGTTGCCTTGATAGATTTGAATGGTTGCTAACCCGGATAGATTCGAAACAATGTAGGGAGCCATTTCCAGGCCTTGTCTCATGTACGATTCTGCTTGTTGGAAATCGTTGATGTACCTGTAGTATGCCGCTAGCGTGGTGTACTCGTTTGGCTCATCGAGTGGTTGGGCCAGCGCTTGTTGGAGTGCCTCAGCTTCTTGATCAGATAGATCGAGAGTGTAGTAGGTAATAGCCAACCCTGCATAGGGTGTAGCCCAACCCTCTTGGCCTTCAGCAGCTGTCGCGAAATGCTCTGCCGCAGTCTCAAAATCACCTGTCACAAGGTAGGCCGCCCCCAGATCATCGTAGACATCTACCAGCGATGGGTTAATCGCCAGCGCCTCTTTGTGAAGGGCGATTGCTTTGTCAGGTTGGTAAGTGCAGTGATAGACTGATCCCAACCAGTGTGCCATATCGGCCTGCATGTCAGGTGGGGCGAGGTCTCGTGCGGCTGCCATGTGTTCCATGGCTTCCTGGCAGTTGTCCAATGTCATCTCAACGTAACCAAGACCCAGGTGAGGCATAAAAGAACCGGGATCGATGGCTTTGGCCTCTTCGAAATCTGCCCTGGCCTCTGCGATATTGCCCTCTTCGAGCAGCGTCATCCCTTCCATGACAAGCTCCATGGCTGCCGGATCGCCATATTCAGCCATAGTTAGGGCCGGTATCTCTGGGAGAGCCAGTAACATGCCAAACGTGAATATCGCAGCCAGGATCGAGAGCCATCCGGTGGCTGTGCAAGGGCGCAAAGATCCGGTAGCACCTGTATAGATCGTGTCTACCCGGCGGTAGCCGGCGGTGATTGTCTGGGCGCGTTGGATGGTCGAGATCAGATACATTCCGCCCATCACGATCAAGATAACTAGATAGAGTACGTGAGGCGATACCCCCTCAGTGAAATAGCTGCTCAATATCATCGTTCCACCGTGTGTGAAGATCAGGCTCAGAATAAGTAGCACAGAGAGAGGGGTAGAGAATGTCTGCGACAGCGGGGCAGTGGCCAGGGTGTCGGCCAGTACATTACCGGTAAGAATACCGTGGATTGCCAGCAGCGAGGCAAGCACGGCAAGCACGATTGCCAACAGGCCCCGGCGTGTCCTGGTGTGCCGCAGGGCCGTATCAATAAGCTGGAGAAGGATCAACCCTCCGGCAGCCAGCAGAATGATGAAGGGTGCCCAGGTCAACATAGCGACAACGAATGTTACTTCTTCTCCGAGTAAGATGATAAGCAGCTCGGAGATGAAATAGTCGAGCACACCAATAATATTCCCGACCACCGCGGCCGCGAATAGCACACCTAGAAAATGCGCGATTTGTCGCAGCCCGCCGCCTTCATGAGGCTGGCTGTAACGTGTATAGAGCGACCGGAGCTCGGTCTCGATCGCTGGTGCAGGGCCAAATTCAAGCGCTGCTTCCAGGCAGCGTATTGCTTCCTGGGGCTCGCTGCCGGCCTGCAACTTATGACGGGCGAGATCCATCAGCATCTTCTGGTTAATGCTCTTGTCCTGATCGCCGCCTCTTGCCAGGGTGAGCAGTGTCATGGGGGTATACAACAGGCCGAATGGTATGCCAATCCAACCAACTGTTGCTGTGATCAATGTGGCCAGCAGCCGGCGTATGCCAGCATGCTGTGCGCACCACAAACCAGCAAAAGCCCGCCGAAAAGTAACAAAAACCAGGCTGACAACAAAGGGGAAGACTGCCACTCGGAGTGAGTCATCCTGGCGTCCGCAGACCTGGCAGGCCGGGACACCTCCGCCGGCGGCCATACTGTTGGATGCTGGAGCCTCGCTTCCTGTTGGCTGCAAAATTCGCCTTCTCCATTCGTCGGCATGCCGCTTGAGTGTGGCTGGCGTGCTGGTAGCCGTCATCTCACCCAGCACGATGAGAAAGGGTCCGTTTGACAGAATAGTCTCGACCCTCTCTATCAGAACTTTGTCGCTCGCCAGCAAGTTCGCGAGCAGGTTAGAAAGGGCTAATAAGGTTGTTTCGGTGGGCTTTTCGGCTGCTGCAATTGCTGTCTGAAGTGCCGTGCCAAGAGCGGGCCGAAGCTCTGCCCAGAGGACCTTGGCAGCCTCCCATCGCCTGCTGTCTTCAGATGTGGGAATGTTGTCATGCCACAGGAATGGCAGATAAGCACTCAGAAGCACGGTAGCTGCGTTGGCCAGTTTTCGGATATCCATCAGTCGGACCTTCCTTGTGATTATAGCTCTCGGTACCGCGGTGTTTGTGCACTGTTAACGGTTCATTATAGTCAGGGTGGAGAGAAAAGAAACTGTCGTTTCTGCCTGACTGTGGCCTGATGTTATACTGGTGACATGATTGTCAATGACAATGCTCTTCTCACCATTTGCCGGAGCTCTTTCCCTCAAAGGAGAGGGATATTCATAAAGGCTGCCAACCCGTTGGAGAGCGAACATCATCACCTGACTGCTCTTCATCTGGTGCGGCAAAATGCAGACGGTCAGGATGAACCCATCCCGCTGATTTTGCGGCGCTATCCGAGCCCGCTTGTCTGGCATACCTTCGATGCTCCCCATCGCGCCAAGCGCGAATTCGCTACCCTGCAGTATCTGGAAGCCAATGGGTTTCCGGTCCCCTCGCCACAGGCTCATGGTTCTGACGATGAAGGATGCTGGCTGCTGGAAGGTGTGGTGCGTGGGCATAACTGGTGGAGACCTTTGGGCGCTGTTGACTTTTCTGCTGTCTTGCCGGGACTGGTTCGCCGGCAGGTTGCATTGATGGCTCGACTGCACAGCCTGGAGATCGAGGAACTGAACGCCCCAGCCTATAATCTTCCTACCATCACCATCCCCGATGTGCTGGAAACCTACCGAAAAGCCGCGCAGGAAAGCGGCGATCAGGCAGCGGTCACTGCGGTGCGTGATGTGAAGGAGATCATGTTGCGGGTTGAAGAGCGACCTCCTCGTCTGCTGCATGGTGACGCCAGCCTGACAAACTTGCTGGTGGACGACGATGACCAGGTTGTCGGCTGGCTGGATTGGGATGAGGCGGTCCTTGGCGACCCGCGATGGGATGTGGCCGCCCTGCATGCCTCGCTGTGCGGCAGCTACGCGATGCCCCAACTGGCTGCGAGATCAGTAGTTGAATATGGTCAAGAAACCGTCCGACCTGTCAAAGACATCGAGGTCTGGGTGGCAGCCTTGGCCGTGTTCAGGTGGGTGCAGTGTGCCTGGCTGAAACACCGGATTGCGGCCGAGGAAGACATCGCGTTTCCTTCGCTTGATCGTTTTGTCGATGCCTATGACAGCCATCGTGCCTGGGCGTTGGCGATGCTCCAGGAGGCGGAGGTTGGTGGCTCGGATGGCTGATGCTGCCCGTGTGCCTGTTTTCCCTTCGACGCGTTATCAGGGCAGCAAGCGCAAGCTTGCCGATTGGATCTGGGAAAACGTCGAGCACCTGGAGTTTGACACTGTGCTCGATGCCTTTGGCGGTACCGGCGCGGCCGCCTACCGCTTCAAGCAGGCCGGTAAACAGGTTACATACAATGACATTCTGACTTTCAACTACACCATTGGCATGGCGTTGATCGAGAACAGCCACGTTGTCCTGGACGACAGCGAGGTTGAGCAGCTGCTTCAACGCGATCCCTCTTACGATTATCGCCGCTTTATCGCAGAGACCTTCGAAGGGATCTACTTCACACGGTCCGAAAATGAATGGCTGGATATCGCTATCCAGAACATCGAGCGCCGGCTTGCCGATCCCTACAAGCGCGCGCTGGCGCTGTTTGCGCTCTACCAGGCCTGCCTGAGCAAGCGGCCCTATAACCTGTTCCATCGCAAGAATCTATACCTTCGACAGGCTGACGTGCCACGCTCTTTTGGCAACAAAAAGACCTGGGATGCCCCGTTTGAAAAACATTTCAGGAAGTTTATCGCTGAGGCCAATGCTGCTGTTTTCGATAACGGCCGGCGGAACAAAGCCCTTAACCAGGATGTAATGACACTACCGGCCGGCTGCGATTTGGTGTACATCGACCCACCTTACATGAGTCGAAAGGGAGTCAGCGTCAACTATCACGCGTTTTATCACTTCCTTGAAGGGCTGACCCGTTATGAGGGTTGGGCAGGCCTGGTCGATTTTGAGACCCGGCATCGCCGCCTGAAGCAGCAGCCTTCAGCTTGGGATAATCCAGACTACATACGGGATGCTTTTGACCTGCTTTTCGAACGTTTCTCAGATAGCATTCTCGTCGTCTCGTATCGCAGTGACGGGATTCCTGCGGTTGGGGAATTGAGCAATCTGCTGCGAAGATACAAGCACAGCCTGACCCAAACCATCTTGCCGCAGCAGTATGCCCTATCCAGGAACACGGCTTCATATGAACTTCTATTAATCGGAGTATAATCGGCATATATGCCGGACAGACTACTTACATCTCGCACAAAGGTTATTCTATCACTATGACACGACTCGAAGACCGTCTCGCGCGGCTGGAGCAGCGCACTGAAGAAATCCACCGCATGTTAATGCACCTCATCGAGCTTCAGACCCAATCTATGACACAACTGCCGGAGGTGCAATCCTCCTCATCTACATCGGTGCCTGAGCAACTTGCTTCTGAGCCGGAGCCATCCTCAGTCTCAGATACTCCTATGGAGCCAATCTGGATCGAGCCGGACCCGCTGGAGATTCAGTATCAGTTGGCGGTGAATTGGGCTGCGGCCGGGCGTACAGAAGATCTTTCCGATTACGATCTGTCGGGGCGCAACCTGCGTAACCTCGATCTCAAGGATGCCAAGCTCTTTCGTTCCAACCTCTCTCGTGGCGATCTGACGGCTTCGCGGCTGATCAAGGCGGAGATGGCCGAAGCCGATCTCAGCCGGGCGCAGATGGCCCGTGTTGATCTCACGCGTGCCAATCTCACACGGGCCGACCTGACTTTTACCAACCTGAGTTACGCCAAGCTCGAAGGGGCCAAGCTGCGTTACGCGCTCCTAACCCGTGCCAATCTGGCCGGAGCCAACCTGAGCGGGGCCGACCTGGGCGGTGCGCAGCTCAACAAGGCTAACATGACCCGCGCTAATCTGAAAGACGCCGCTGTGAATCACCGGCAGCTTGCCAGTGTCAGCGCGCTTGATGGAGCAACTATGCCCGATGGCCGCCTTTATGACGGCGACCCGGAGCCGTACAAAACGTAAGACACCCTATTGGGTTAGGTGGTGAACCGATCATTCATTAGGAGAACATCATGAACTACAAGATCGAAGTTGTGCCCAACGAGCCAATCCTTATGGTTGATTTATACAAGCATTACAGCTTTACCGTCGATGATCCTGTTGCAACTGGCGAGTGCTGGAAAATCCTGGACGAGTCCGACGAGCCGATGTTTATGATTATGGACGTAACTGACCTGGCCATAAGCCTGGACGATTTGGTGCAGGCGGCCAACAGGGATACCCACGGCGAGCAGCCCATCTATCACCATCCCAAATTGCAAGAGCTCCTTGTCGTGACTCGCAGCAAAATGATACAGATAGCTGTCAGGGGGATCACCTCGGTCGCTTTTGGCAACGTGAATGCCAAAGCTTTTGGAACAGTGGACGAGGCATTGGCTTACGCGCGCTCGCAACTGGCTGCGCAGTAAGGGCTCAGAGCCTGTCAGTTGGGGTGTCATGAGCTGCAAGGTTGAAGCGGCTCTCGGCTAACCTGGTCCGCTATGGAAGCTGTACCGCAGAATGCAACCCAAGCCGCCGTGCCGCTTCCAGGGGCATGGCGACGATGCGTGCCTCCTCGTGCACATCGAGGGCCAGGGTTGTCAGTGATATCACACGCGGCCAGCCGCGCAGTGCCCGGACAGACCAGGTCGTGGCCAGGTACAGCACGATGTATTCGATGACCTGCCACTCTACCGCGGTGGTATAGGGATGGGTGAGTACGATCTGGTCATTGCGCTCCAGAAGCCTGGGCAAAGCTCGATTGAGAATGGTCAGCCAGCGTCCAAAGTTCAGCTTGTGGTTGGCGGCAGTACGGACAGATGCGGGATAGCAGCCCATCAAGTGCTTCAGCACATCCTGCGCAGCGGCTCCGGGGATGACATCGATCTCGGCACGGCGGATGCCGGCCCGCCCGTGCTCATCAACCTGATCGGTAACGAGGACGTGTGAGATGGCGGCGTGGTCACCAGGCAGCGCAAAGCTCTTGATCGACGTTGCCCCGATCAGGCGCGGGTCGCTCCAACCGTGCCCACGAGGCATCGCTGCCCGCCAGACGGCCTTCACAGCCGCCTGATCGAGGTCATCGGCGTGGTGCAGCGTGTAGCCGGGGCGGCTGCCATCGAGTACATAATCGATTACCAGATGTGCAGTCACGAATTGACAATCCTCCAAAGCTTCAACGTTCCGACGTTTCAACGTTCGAATGTTTTGTTTTTGGGCGGATGCTGTTGAAGAACTGTGCCATAGCCTCGCGTACACCATCCTCGGCTACCAGGCTGGTAGCAGCGATATGGTATTGGTAGCCAATCCGCTCAGATTGAGATTTCAGGCGGCGCGTCTCGTTTCGGAACTCGTCCAGAATATCCTCCTGAGTGTGTTCATCGGTCCACAAGTCGGACTTGTTGACCAGCAGCATTAGCATCTTAAGATTGCGGCGCGCAGCGGGCTCATCGTCGATCAGGTTGAGCACGAAGTTTAGCGCCTCTTTGTGCTGGTAGGGATGCTCGTGGTCGATCATGAAGATGATGCCGCGCGGTCTGGTCTGCTGGAGCAAATCGACCCAATCTGTGTCCCACATGGCATACTCGCCGCCCACGTCCCGCTTGGGTCGCAGCTTGAAGCCCTCACCGTCCAGTTTTGTGGTAAATGTTGGGACAGCTTCGCCACCCGCGCTGGTCGGCTCCGGCTCGAACTCTGCCAGATAGCCGGCATTGTGCTTCAGATAGTTCAACAGGGTGGTCTTGCCCGTCTGTCGATAGCCCAACACCACAAAAGGAAGGCCCAGAACTTTGACGTAGGCGAAATCGACCACCTGCTGGCCCGTATCGGCCAGCGCGCGCAGTGCACTGCCGAGTGCTCTCAACACCGATGCGATGGTTCCTGTGAAGGTCACGCCCATATTCATTCTCCTTATTGCTTGTAAGCAGTCGGCGCTCAGCTTACGGCTGATAACCTTGTGCTCACGCTATAGAGCTCTCTTTGGTCTAGAAGATCCCGCGCAGCATCAGCATGAAGCCGAGCAGCGCCAGCGGAATGCCAACGATGGCCCCAATCACCGTCAGGCTGAGGATCACGCCCACGATCAAGAGGAGCAAGCCGACGATTACCCCAACCAGGCGCCCCGTCAAAGTGATGATGAAGGCAACCAGCCGCCATAGTGCAACAAAGGGCCACATCAATATGGGGATGCGACGGACAGCTGTTTCTGACATGATACTTTCTCCTTGAAAATAGTGATGAGTGCTGAGTGCCGAGCAATGAGCAACGAGTGATGAGCGATGAGCGATGAGTCAAAGATCTTTCTCGCAAACTTACAGACTCACCGCTCTATGTTGTTACATGCGTCACTGATCTATACGCAGAAATCCATGGCAGGGTGCACAAAGCAGGGGAAATAGCAATCAGCGCTTCAGACTGGCTGCAATGAGCTTCCCCCGTGCTGCAATGAGCCTTTCTATACTTGTTAGGTGGTAACTACATAGTGTCAACTTAAGCCCAATATTGTCCTTTTCGCTACGGCTACTGTCATTCCCGCGAAAGCGGAAATGACACGCAGTTCGCGAGGCTGAAAGCGGATCATCGAGCAATACGAGGTTCTTAAGTTGACACTTATGGTGGTAACTACTTTGACAATGCCAACTTTAGCAACCTCTCGATGAAGAGGCGCTCTTCGTTCCAGATCCGTCGATCCTTCGTCGATCCTTCGTTTTGAAGCGCAAAGAGCCTCTCGTATCCATTCCGGTTGCTCCAGGAAACTCGACATTGTTGAACTACTCAGCTATGTAGCGTGATGTGCTGACAGTTATGAGTGCTGGGCGATTAAACATCAAATCGCTGATTAAATATCAAATCGCTTGGGTGATGAGTTTTAGGCGCTACACCCTGTTGCCGATACCTATCCTGACGCTCATAGAATTGGTTGTGGTAGCCGGCATATCTGGGCAGGTATCGCAGGTCGGATTTCAATCCGACCGCCACGGCTACAGATTGTCTTACAGGGTTACTTTAGCGGTTTTGCAGTTTTAGTTTACAGGTCACAACCAAAAGCTAACAGCTAAAAGCCAATCATTGAAAGCTGATAGCTGAGTAGTTACGTTAAGTGTTTTCTTCAACTTGCACATGTCTACTCCGGTTTATTGTGATTACCGGGCTGTCTGTCATAGGCCATCAACCCTTTTTGACAATCCGGGCAAGCGAGTCTATAAAGGTTTTGTCCCCTTCCTACGTTATCTGAGGACGCGCTTATGCCAAAACGCTGCACCCGGTGCTATGAGTGGAAAGATGACACGGAGTTCTACAAGGACAAGAGCAAGCGTGATGGGTTGAGGTCGCATTGTAAGTCTTGCCATGAGGCCTACAAGCGTGAATACCGTGCCAGGCCGGTAGCACGGGCGCTAAAACGGCGTCGAACCTACCTTCGTAAGCATGGTGTATACAGAAGGCCCTCCGTTCACAACTCACCGGAGTTCTATGCCTGGCTGGCAAAGAAGCGGGCGCAGCGGCGAGAGCGCGCCCGTGAGCATCATCGACGCTGGTATTCGCGCAACAGATCAGCCGGCGAGACCTGGCGTAAAAGTAACACTGAAACGATCCGTGCCAACCGCCAGCAGCAGCGTGCTGAGGCTGCCAGTGTACCGATCAACACGCTGTCTTCCGCCGAGTGGCAGTGGCTGCTGGAGAAGTATGAGTTTCGCTGTGCTTACTGCGGCTGCCGGGGTGAGGGGTTGACACCAGATCATGTGATCCCGCTCTCACGCGGGGGGGATAATGCGCTCAGCAACATCGTGCCATCATGCAGCGCGTGCAACCTGCGCAAGGGTGCGCGTACGCCTGAAGAGGCCGGGATGAGCTTTGCTGTGAAGATCAATGCGATGGGGGATTTTGAGCAGTTGGCGCTGGTGTAGACGTCGTTGGAAAGGGTTTTATGACAGAAGGCTGTCGAGGCGGTAATATTCGACAGAGAAGTTACAGGTTGTTAGTGAGTAATTCCAGGCAACCGGTCCTTTTATAGGACTAACAACCAATAAACAACAACCATTCTGGAGGTTAATGCAATCGTTATGAAAGATCTATTAGGCCCTATGCGAGTGCCCTTCCTCCTCCTGACGCCGGCCTGCGCCTTGCTGGGGCTCGGCACGGCCGTCTGGTCGGGTGCTGAGGTCAACTTCCTTGAGTTTGCCCTGGTGCTGATCGGGGCGACTGCTGCCCACATCAGCGTCAATGCCTTCAACGAGTATTTCGATTTCAAGAGCGGCCTGGACGCCAGGACGCAGCGGACGCCCTTCAGCGGTGGCAGCGGCACCCTGCCCGCCCGTCCCGAGCTGGACCGCCAGGCCCTGGCGACGGCCATCGTGTCGTTTGTGATCATCGGCCTGGTCGGCGTGTACTTTCTGGTTGTGCGGGGGTGGTTCCTACTGCCGTTGGGATTGTTGGGGATGCTGGTTATCTTTGCCTACACACCCTGGCTGACCCGCAGCCCGCTCTTGTGCCTGGTCGCGCCGGGGCTGGGCTTTGGCACATTGATGGTGATGGGCACCCATTTTGCGCTCACCGGCCAGTATTCGTGGACGGCTTTCGTGGCTTCACTGGTGCCCTTTTTTTTAGTCAGCAACCTGCTGCTGCTCAACCAGTTTCCGGACGTTGAGCCCGACCGCAGCGTGGGCCGCAAGCACTACCCGATCCTGATCGGCAACCGGGCCAGCAGCTTCATCTACGGCGTCTTCCTGCTCCTGACCTTCCTCTCGATCATCGGTGGCGTGGTGCTGGGCTATCTACCGACTACCGCCCTGCTGGGCCTGGGCGCAATCCTGATCGCCATACCCGCCTTCCTCGGTGCCTACCAAAACGCCGAAAACATGGAGAAGCTGGCGCCATCGATGGGCTTGAATGTGATCATCAACCTGGTGACGCCCGTCCTGGTAGCGGTTGGTTTGTTTATCGCTGCGTAGACCGCCTTTTCTTCTGCACCGCAGCGAGACGGCAAAAGATCGTAGTTCACAGAAGGTGCAAAGAAAACCTGAAAGTTTTCTGCGCCCTCTGTGTTTTCTCCCCTAACATTCCTCGAGGAAAATCTGCTGATCATCGGATTGACTGACACCTTCCAAGGTGATTGATCCCCACACTCTCCCGCACCTGGCTTGCAGTCAGTTTTCAGTTGATGATAAGATAACCTTCGTTGCAGATCTGAGAGTCCAACTCATCAATCCAAGAAAAACGGAAAGACATAACCATGCGAAAGTATATTGGCCTTTTCCTGATTGCATTTGCGATGCTTGCTCTAGAAGTGACACTCACGCGGCTGTTGAGCGTGATCACGTGGTACTATCTGTCCTTCTTCGCCATCGCGACAGGGTTGCTGGGTTCGACAGCCGGAGCAACATCGGTCTATCTGCAGCCAAACTGGTTTACAAAAGAGAAACTGGAGCGCAACATCGCCAACTGCTGCCTTGGATTTGCCTTCGCCATTCCTGTGACACTCATCATCTTGAGTCGTCTCAGATTCCTCCCCGATATAACAACACAGACATTCGTGACACTGTTTTTCGCGACATTTGTTTGTGCCCTTCCATTCTACTTCGCTGGAATGGCAACCACAGCTATCCTAACTCGGAGCGAACTCCCCATCGGAAAGCTGTATGCCAATGATCTGGCCGGAGCAGCCTTGGGGAGCCTCTTTGTGCTAGGTGGGCTGGAAGTGTTGGATGCGCCCAGCCTCCTCATCCTGATCGGTGCCATTGCCGCCACAGCCTGGTTTGTCCTAGGCTGGGATAGCACTAGCACGACGTTGCGACGGTGGGGGAGCCTCGTGCCAATAATGTTTGTCGTGCTTGCCTTTCTGAATGCGTTCAGCGAGCATGGCATCAGGCCTATGTTCTACAAAGGACACGTTGTAGATAAAGACGATCTACTGCTAGAAAAATGGAATTCTTACTCCCAGGTTGTGGTCTTCAAGCCTGTGCAGGGTTTCCAATTATTATTATGGGGGGCCAGTCCACTTACGCCTGCCGAACAGGCCACTCAATATTATATGCAGATCGACGGTGAGGCTGGAACCACAATTCGTGAATTCTCTACACTCGCAGATATCGAGCACCTGCGTTACGATGTCACCAGCATGGCCTACTATGTGCGCCCCAATGGAAATAGTCTGATCATCGGGGTCGGTGGTGGCAAAGACATACATACTGCACTCCTGTTCGGGCACGAGCATGTGATGGGCGTCGACATAAATCCGATCTTCATTCACTTGCTGACAGGTGAATTTGCCAAGATCGCTGGACTGGCGAATCGCTCCGACGTTGCCCTCAAAGTTGCCGAAGGACGCAGCTTCGCTTCGCAGTCTAGTGATCATTACTCCGTCATCCAGATGTCGCTGATCGATACCTGGGCTGCTACCGGAGCTGGCGCTTTCTCGCTGTCTGAGAATACCTTGTATACGGTTGAGGCCTGGGACGTGTTTTTCGAGCGACTGGACAATGATGGCATCTTTACCGTCTCGCGATGGTATAATCCAGATAACCTGGGTGAAACCGGGCGAGTTGTCAGTCTGGCGGTCGCAACACTGATCCGGAACAATGTAGAGAACCCTTCTGCTCACATTGCATTGATCAACTCACAACAAGTCTCGACGCTGTTGTTGAGCAGGCAGCCCTTCAGCGAAAAGGATATCCGTACCTTGGAAGAGACTGCCACGCGTCTACAGTTTAGCGCGGACATCCTGCCAGGAAGCCAACCCAAGAACGAAACTCTACGAGATATTGTGGCGGCAAAATCAAGCGAAGATATTGCTACCGCGATTGCCGACCAGTCACTAAACTTTACGCCACCAACGGATGAAAATCCCTATTTCTTCAACATGCTGCGGCTCGATCACATCAAGTTTGCGCTGCAGCAGGAACAAGGAGTCCTCAAAGGGAACCTGATAGCTACGCTGACTCTGTCGCTATTAGTCCTTGCACTCGTCATAGTGACAGGATTGACGATCATCGTGCCGCTACACTTCAAAGTAGCAGGATCCGCAAACCAGGCCACACTAAAACCACTCTGGTCGGCAGCACTGTACTTCTCTTTGATCGGCTCGGGGTTCATGCTGACCGAGATCGCCTTGATACAGCGGCTGTCAGTTTTCCTGAGCCATCCAATCTATGCTCTGGGCGTGCTCCTGTTCACACTCATCGCCAGCACAGGTGTAGGAAGCTACCTGAGCGAGCGGCTGCCGCTGACCCAAAAGCCATGGATATACATTTATCCAGCTGCCACGGCAGGAACCATTCTGGCTTTGCGGTTTGTGCTCAACATTATCCTGGCAGAGATGATAACCTCCCCCATGCCGATCAAGATCGCCACTGCAATCGTCACCATCTTCCCCATGGGTATTCTGTTGGGCCTCTTCTTCCCAACTGGCATGCGACTGGTGCGTGATTTGAGATTCGGGGAGACACCCTGGTACTGGGCGCTGAATGGTGTATTCAGCGTGTTGTGCTCAACGCTGGCCGTGCTGATCTCGATCTACCTGGGCATATCGGTGAACTTCTATCTGGCTGCCGCCTGCTACCTCGTCCTGCCGGTGTGTCTGTGGCGGATCAACCAGATGGCCGGTCAGGAACCCACCCAAATGTGAGCTTGTAGATGCGCCACATAGCCATACTATTGAAGTGTGGCATTGGCGGCAAAGTCAGCCTTGGTACTCATATCCTCAACAAAACTCATCCTCACCGATCTCTGGCAGGGTACAGTGCGTGTTGAGATTGGCGAGGGGCCAGGAGGATTGGAATGCCTGATCTGATCGATACCTACCGCCGCTATCTCCCTCCCCCCCTGCAATCCCTCCCCTGGCGAGCCCACCCCCTCGATGGCAAACTGCTGCTCTTCGAACGCGACAATGGCCTGAACGTCCTCCTGGAAGGCGACGAGGTGGCTCATCTGCGGCGGGCCGCGCCGCGCACGCTGCTCATCGGTGTGACCAATGACTGTACCCGAGCCTGCTCGTTCTGTTACCGGGATCGAGCAGCGGCGAGCCTGTGGGACTACCCATCGCTGCTGGCATTCTGCCAGGGCGCCGACGCCTGGGGGGTGCTGGAAGTGGCCTTTGGCGGCGGAGAGCCGCTGCTCTTCCCTTGCTGGGGTGAGTTCATCGGTGAGCTATATGCATCGACCGGGCTGAGCGTCAACTTCACCACCAACGGCACACTGCTCACCGAGGACTTCCTGCGCGGCATCGCCGGGCGTTACGGGCAGATCCGGCTCTCCATTTACGAAGACAACGATTGGGAAGCGACCATCGATAGGCTGGTGCGCAGTGATGCGCGCTTTGGCATCAACTGGCTGATTACCCCGGCCTGGATGGCGGGCATCGATGCCACATTCAGACGGCTGCTCGATTTGGGCGTGCGCGACTTCCTGCTGATCGGCTACAAGGGCAGCGATACTTCATTGCTGCTGGACGCCGCCGACATCAAGCGGCTGGAGCACTTCGTCGTTCAGAAGTACGAGCAGCTGGGAACATCGGTGGCGCTCAAGCTCGACGCCTGCTGGGGCAGCAGCCTGCCCACCGTGCCGCGCCTCTTCCCCACCGACGACTGCGGGGCGGGCGACGAGTTCCTGTCGATCACCTGCGATAAGCGCGTCAAGCCCTGCTCGTTCTTCCACGAAAGCGCCGAGGCGCGTACAATCGATGATGTGCGGGCCTACTGGGAGCAGCGCCGGGCGATGCAGGTGGCCGCAAGGATCGGTGGGTGTGGAAGGGAAAGGTGAGAGATGAAGGTGTCGATCTGGCAGCAGGGGGCAAGTGATCACATGAGAATACCGAAGTAACACTTCTTGGTGTCGACTGTTTTACAGCCGCGCTTGTTTCGTATACAATAAAAGCATGGATGTAAAGCAGGAAAGCCCACTCAATATACTCAGAGAAGCCCTCAAAGCCAATAACGGCATGCTGCTCACCTCTGATCTGGCAGAACTCGATATACCTAGAACCTACCTCTCGATTCTGGAACAAAACGGGGAAATCCAACGGGTATCAAGAGGGGTCTACTCTGCAACAGGCTCGCTCGATGATGAGATGTACAGTCTTCAGGCAAGGTACAAGAGAGCCATATATTCCCACGAAACCGCTCTCTACCTGCATGAGTTGACCGATCGATCACCCTTGTGTTACTCTGTGACGGTCCCAACCGGCTATAACGCGACCTCATTGAAGGCTCAGGGACACAAAGTCTTCTTTGTGAAGCGCGACCTCTATCCGCTGGGAGAAACCACACTTAAATCGCCTCATGGGAACGATATTCAAAGCTTCAGCCTCGAAAGAACCATCTGCGATCTCCTCCGCAGCCGAAACCAGATCGACACCCAGATTGTCACTGAGGCTCTCAAGCAATACGTGGGGTTGAAGAGCAAGAATCTTGCTCGTCTTGTTACCTATGCCCAGGCATTTGGCATTCAGCAGATCGTCAGGCAGTACGTCGAGGTCCTCTTATGAGCAAGGCCATGCAACTGAAGGCCAGAATCAAGAACATGGCATCGAAGAATACCGTGCCTGCTCAAGCTGTTCTGCAAAACTACATGCTGGAACGTGTGCTGGAGAGAATCACTGTATCACGCTATCGAGACATGTTCATACTCAAAGGGGGTATGCTCATCGCGTCCCTGGTAGGTATAGACCACAGAACAACCATGGATATGGATGCCACTCTGCGGGGCTATCCTCTCTCTGAGCAATCCATAGAGCAGGCCCTGGAGGATATCTGCTCGATCCAGTTGGATGATGAAGTTACACTGACGGTGAACCACGTCAAGCCCATACGAAGCGACGATGAGTATGGAGGATACCGAGCTTCTCTGATTGCCGAGTACGACACAATCAAAACACCTCTCAAGATCGACATCACCTCCGGTGACGCGATCACCCCGGCAGCCGTTCGCTACCCTTTTCCTTCGCTGTTTAGCGACAAGGTGATTGAAGTCTGGGCGTACAACATTGAGACGATCTTGGCCGAGAAGATCGAAACCATATTGCGGAGAAGTGTCCTCAACACCAGACCCAGAGATTTCTATGATGCCTACCTCATATTAAAAACCCAGGCGGACAGCATCCATGCTCAAGTCTTGAAGGATGCACTCATGGCAACCTGCGAGAAAAGAGCATCATCTGCCGAGCTTGAAGACAGGGGCACTATCTTGCGCACCATACAAGAAGACAGCGTCATGCGCCAACGATGGGATCGCTACTGCAATGAGTATACCTATGCGCAGGGTATCACATTTGATGAAGCTCTTGAGATGATACAAGAGGCAGTATCTGCATAGTTCCACCCGACCCGGATGAGCCGAAAAAGGAAGACGAGGCAACAACCCATGCACATCTCGATCTGGCAGCAGTGGGCAAGTCTAGTCACGGCCCCCCGCCCGGACGGTGTATTTGAATATGGAATTCGACTTCGACATGCACCATTACATTGTCCGATGTACAATGGGGGCAATCGGATCATATCCATGTTGGTGAGGGAGAAAGACCAACCACGCTATTCTCGTGTGCTACCGAAAGATGAAGCCTATCAAAAAGTAAGGAACTCCTGATGACCGGTCCAGCAATAACACTCAACTTGCCTGAGGCGCTTTATGACTGGCTCAAACAGCGGGCAGAGCAAACCCACCGTAGCATTGAAGATGAACTTCTGGAAACAGTAGCTGCGGCGATTCCTCTTACCGAGGAATTGTCGGATGATTTGAACGAAGCGATTTCTCACCTCCACCTCCTGGATGATCAGGCTCTATGGCGAGCGGCCCGGAGCCATCTTTCAGCCGAACTGGCCACTGAGATGGAACGTTTGCACCTCAAACGCCAACGCGAGGGATTGACGGAAAACGAAACTCAAATCCTAAGCAATCGGGTCCATCAATACGAGCAGACCATGTTAATTCGAGCCCAGGCTGCCGCATTGCTCAAGCAGCGCGGTCACAATGTATCCGGATTAGTGGTCAGTGGCAAATGAGCCAGACCTACATTCCAGAGAGCTTACGTAGGCATGTCGCTGCCCAAGCTGAACATCGCTGTGGGTATTGTCTCACCAAGGAAGAGATTGGAGGGACGCCGATGGAAATCGAACACATCATCCCCGAATCCTTGGGCGGCGCCACTGAAGAAGACAATCTTTGGCTAGCCTGCTCACTTTGCAACAACCACAAAGGCAATCGAATTGCTATGGAGGATCCGTTCACCGGCGAAAGCATGCCCCTGTTCAATCCCCGCCACCAAGTATGGTCAGAACACTTTGCCTGGACCCCAGCCGGAGATAGGATTGTCGGCTTAACTGCTATTGGACGAGCCACCGTGATCGCACTCAATCTCAATCGACCCTCGCTGGTCAGGTCGCGGCAAGCCTGGGTGTCGGTGGGATGGCATCCGCCCCAAGATTAAAGAACATGTTTCACTCTGTTCCTCATCACCTACTTTTCCCCAATATGCGCATCTCGATCTGGCAGCAGTGGGCGAGCAATCATAGCGGAAGATAACCAACCCTCACCCCCCAGCTCCCCAAACCGGATTTCCTGTGATCGGGAACCCTTCCTGGGGCTTCTCCTATCATCGTCCGAGTGTCCTCCCAGCGTCCTCCTTTCATCCTCCCAGATCTACGCATAATTTCCCCTTTTCCTCTACGTCTTTGACCGCCCCTGATTGTCGCCCGCGCCTTTAATGCGACAAAAAGCGTCCGAAATGATACAATCAAACCACAACAAGTGTAACTTCCGAGCATCTCACCCGGTCTAGAGTATAGAGAGTGCAGTGATTGATTGTGTCCTTTGTAACTGGTCAGCACGTAAATCAATCAATCAACCAATCAACCAATCAACCAATCACTCACTCAATCAATCCGAGGGGGTTTTACCGATGCAAAAACAAATCACGCTCCCCATCACCGGCATGACGTGCGCCAACTGTGTCTCGACCGTTGAGAAGGGGCTCAAGAAGCTCGACGGGGTGGCCGAGGCCAGCGTCAACCTGGCTGCCGAGAAGGCCACCGTCACCTACGACGCCGAGAAGCTCAAAGAGGCCGACCTCATCGGGAGGGTTGAGCTGGTCGGCTACGGCGTACCGAGCGCCAGCATCGACCTGGCCATCACCGGCATGACCTGCGCCAACTGCGTGGCTACGGTCGAGAAGGGGCTCAAGAAGCTGGAGGGCATCCTCGATGCCAACGTCAATCTGGCCACCGAGAAGGCCACCGTCACCTACGTGCCGGGGCAGGTCAACCGGCGCGATATGGCCAGGCAGGTCGAGCGCATCGGCTATGGCATCGTCGAGGCGGCGGATGAGCAGGGGATGGAAGACGCCGAGCGCGCCGCACGGGTGGCCGAAGTCAAGCGCCAGGAGCAGCTGTTCCTGGTTGGGGTGATTTTCACGCTCCCCCTGTTCTTGATGAGCATGGCGCGCGACTTCAGCCTGCTGGGCGACTGGGCGCACGAGCCCTGGGTCAACGTCATTTTCTGGGCGCTGGCCACCCCAGTCCAATTCTACACCGGCTGGCAGTATTACGTCGGCGGCTACAAGGCCCTGCGCAACGGTTCGGCCAACATGGATGTGCTGGTGGCGCTGGGCTCAAGCGTCGCTTACATTTATTCGATTATCGTCACGCTCGGCAAGTTCCTCTCATCGTCAGCCATGATGGCGCGGCACGTCTACTTCGAGACGGCGGCGGCCATCATCACCCTGATCGTCGTCGGCAAGCTGCTCGAAGCGCGCGCCAAAGGCCAGACCAGCGAGGCCATCAAGAAGCTGATGGGGCTGCGGGCCAAGACCGCCCGCATCGTGCAGGCTGGGCAGGAAATCGACGTGCCCATCGATCAGGTGGAAGTGGGTGATGTGGTTATCGTCCGCCCCGGCGAGAAGATCCCGGTCGATGGGGTAGTGGTTGAGGGCAGCAGCGCCGTCGATGAGAGCATGATTACGGGCGAAAGCTTGCCCGTCGACAAGCTGGCCGGCGACAAGGTCACCGGCGCAACCATCAACAAGCAGGGTCTGCTCAAGTTCCAGGCGACGGCGGTTGGTCGCCAGACCGCGCTGGCCCAGATCATCAAGCTGGTCGAGCAGGCTCAGGGCAGCAAGGCACCGATCCAGAAGCTGGCCGACCAGGTTGCGGCGGTGTTCGTCCCGGCGGTGATCGTCACGGCGCTGGCCACCTTCGCCATCTGGATGATCCTGGCGCCGGAGGTGGGCTTCGTCGGCGCGCTGATCCGACTGGTTGCCGTGTTGGTGATCGCCTGCCCCTGCGCGATGGGGCTGGCAACACCGACGGCCGTCATGGTCGGCACGGGGAAGGGGGCCGAGAACGGCATCCTGTTCAAATCGAGCGCGGCGCTGGAGACGGCCCACAAGCTGACGGCGGTGGTGCTCGATAAGACTGGGACGATCACCAAAGGCCAGCCCACCGTCACCGATGTGATTACCTTGCCCTTTGATCTCCCTTCCCCCTCCAGGGGGGAAGGGCCGGGGATGGGGGAGGCCGATGTGCTGCGCATCGCCGCCAGCGCCGAGCGCGGGTCGGAGCACCCGCTGGGCGTGGCCATCGTCGAGGCGGCCAAGGCGCAGTCGCTGGCCCTGGCCGAGCCGCAGGGCTTCCAGAGCATCGCCGGGCAGGGCATCAGGGCGGAGGTCGATGGACAAAAGGTGCTGGTAGGTAACCTGAAGCTGATGGAAGTTGAGCACATCAAGCTGAATGGGATGAAGACCGGTGCCGACCGCCTGCAAGCGGAGGCCAAGACGGCCATGTGGGTCGCCGTCGATGGTCGAGCGGTGGGCCTGATCGCCGTCGCCGATACCATCAAGGAGGGCAGCCGCGAGGCCATCGACGAGATGCACCGGCTGGGTCTACACGTCGCCATGATCACCGGCGATAACCGGGCCACGGCCGAGGCCATCGCCCAGGAAGCAGGCGTCGATACTGTCTTCGCCGATGTGCTGCCTGCTGATAAAGCTGCCCATGTCCAGCAACTGCAAGCGCAGGGCCATGTAGTTGGTATGGTGGGTGATGGCATCAACGATGCGCCCGCGCTGGCCCAGGCCAACGTCGGGATCGCCATCGGCACGGGCACCGACGTCGCCATGGAAGCCGCCGATGTGACCCTGATGCGCGGCGACCTGCGCAGCGTGCCGCAGGCGCTGCGGCTGTCTCGGGCCACCATCCGCACCATCAAAGAGAACCTGTTCTGGGCCTTTGGCTACAACGTCATCCTGATCCCCATCGCAGCAGGCATCCTCTACCCGTTCAACTGGGCGCCCGATATCCTGCGCCAGCTCCACCCCATCCTGGCCGCCTTCGCCATGGCCTTCAGCTCGGTCAGCGTGGTGGGCAACTCGCTACGCCTGCGGAGGAAAAGGGTGTAAAATAGCTCTCAAAGTTGCCATAGGATGAATGCTGACCACCCATTTTTTTTTGCAATGTTCTAAATGTGTGGTTGAACTATATCAATCTTGAGAGCAGGCTCCTTTGTTATTCACCGCCGAAATCGCGGAGCATATGGAGGTCTTCTCTAATCACTCTTTGTCGCTATTCGGGTGATTCAATGCTAAGCGCCAATTTGCCATGACAAATCAACCAGAGACTAACCCCAGGCTGCTAATACTGGTCGCAGTGACTTCAATCTATCTGGTAATACCAGTCATACCATTTGCGTATGGCTGGCTCAAGCTACCGTTTGCCATTGCGGCTATACTTGCCGCAGTTGTCTTCATTGTCATATGCACAAAAGACGTAGTCGACATGGTCCGCCGCCTGCGAACTCAAAGGCACTCTGACCACAGGCGTTCAATTACGGCAAGTATGGGCATTATCTTCGCCGGAATTCTCATTGCGGTTTGGCTCTTGTTTTCAGGTACGGGTGGCTTTGGGTTCCAGAATCCCGATCATATGGCCAGTAACGCCTTAATGCGGGATTTGATCGTCCAGGATTGGCCAATAACCATCAAAATAGACGGCAAGACACTCAATATTGTCTACTACGCAGCCTATTTTCTGCCAGCGGCAGTGATTGGAAAAATCTGTGGTTGGACGGCAGCGAACATTGCCGTGTTTGTGTGGACGACAATAGGTGTTGTGCTTGCCTTCATATGGTTTAGTATCCTTGCCCGAGTCGACCTGCTGAAAAAGTCCAGTAATACACTCTGGCTGGCTCTGATGTTCTGCTTATCGGGCGGGCTAGACTACATCGCTTTCTACTTCGTCAGGCATGAAATACCCTATGTGACCTTTCACCTTGAACCCTGGGCAGGTTTCTTCACGTATCCTTCTAATACCTCTCTACTCTATTGGGTGCCTCAACAGGCTATTGCAGCTTGGTTACTGGTTAGCTTTATAATATGCGCTCCAAGCATAGTAGTCGTCAGATATCTGGGCATGCTACTCGCCGTCGGCTTGATTTGGACCCCTCTCGCTGTCATTGGCCTAGTCCCCTATCTGTTTATTCGACTGATGCTTGTTTTGAAGCGAAACGAAATCCAGGTTGACAGAATCACTTGCCTCTTGAACGCTTTTGCTCTGTTTATTGGATGCGTTCATGCACTCTATATCATCTCGAATCAATTCAAGTTTCCATTAGGTATGCTCTGGAATTTTCTGGACCTTCGCACAGGATGGTCCTTAGTAGTCAAATTCTGGCTGTTTGAGTTTGGCTTTCTGTCGTTACTGGCACTGCTTCTCTTGGTATACAGTGCGGCCTCAATCCGTCGTATAAGTGCGACAACCACATTCCTTGAAACTATTCAACGCTATTTCGGGATTGAAGGATATGACTTGGCATTTGTAGTAACAAGCCTGGTTACGCTTATTCTCATTCCGCTTTTCAAGGTAGGATACGCAAATGACCTCAGCATGCGTGCATCCATCCCATCCTTATTCATACTTTGGGCATTTATCGCCAGAGTCACGCTGATTATTCCCTTCACGCAGAACGCAAAGAAGCATAGAAATGCAATACCAGCTATTTTGCAGGGTGCTACCCTGGCAGTAGTCGTACTGAGTTTCATGACCAGCATGACTGAAATAGCACGCTCGATCAAGTTTTATAGCTTCGGCCCACCAGATGAACACACAGTACCAGATTCGGCAGAAGCTAGTGAACTGATCATTGTTGAGCAAAGAATCGGAAACAGCGATTCATTCTTCTACAGATATCTTGGTCGATGACTACATGCCGGCTCAACCTCACCACATTGTGAATCAATAGCAGCCATCCGCATCATCTGCGCCACTGTTTTGATAGAATCTGTCGACCGGCAGCTCCTGGAAATAGGGTAATCGGTCCAGCCACGCTCGTATTAGCGCTCAAGACCTGGCCTTTTGAAACCTTGGCCGTACATTTTCCAATCCCCGTTTTCCCTCACCTGACGAAGAAGGGACAGTACCAGGATTGGCTCCATAACAGAGAGTTCCGGCCACCAATGATGCAACCCGCGCCTACAACTGGAACCGGCCCGGCAGAAAGAGAGAAGACGAACTACGACTTGATTTTGGTTCCCTTCGCATGCTTCCACCGTGGTTGTTGACAACTCGCTGCGCCTGCGGAGGAAAAAGGTGTAAAATAGCTCTCACAGGCATTGCAAGTTGACTGCTGACAACTTACTACAGGAGGTGATGACATGGACCACATCGAGGGAACGTTTCAAGGGTTTGGTGATGTACATCTCTTCTACCAACGCTGGCGACCGGAGAAGAAGCCCAAGGCCGTACTGGTCATCGTTCACGGGTTTGGTGAGCACAGCGGCCGCTATATGAATGTCGTCGATCACTTTGTGCCGCGCCAATACGCCATCTACGGGCTTGACCACCGAGGGCACGGGCGCTCTCCCGGGCAGAGAGGTCATGTCAACAGCTTTGAGGAATTCAGAGGTGACGTCGATGCCTTCGTGAAGCTGGTAGACCAGCAAGAACCGAGGATCCCCATCTTTCTTTGGGGACACAGCATGGGTGGGCTGATCGGGCTGGACTACATCCTCCACCACCCGGAAGGTCTGCGCGGCGCGATCATCAGCGGGCCATCGCTGACCCCCTCGGGGTTTGCCAGCCCCATTATGGTGACCCTCACACGTATCTTTTCCAGACTCTGGCCGACCTTTTCCATAGATATAGGGTTGGACGCGATGGCTCTTGCCCGTACCCCGGAGGTGGGTAAGGCCTATCGGGAGGATACGCTGGTGCATGGCAGAGCGAGCACACGCCTGGGTACTGAGCTCGAATTAGCCTCCAACTGGGTAAAGGCTCATGTGGCAGAGCTCAAAATCCCACTCCTTATGATTCATGGTGATGCTGATACGATATGCCCGGTGAGTGAAACCCTCAGCTTTTTCGAGCAGGTAACCTTTGCCGACAAGGAGCTGAAGGTCTACCCCGGCGGATACCACGAGTCGCACAATGATATCGAGCATGAACAGGTGATGGCTGATGTGGAGGGCTGGATCAAACAGCACATGTAGTAGCAAGTAGGCAGGTTGGCAAGTTAGGGTGAGATACTAAATCTGCCAGCTATATGCCATCAACCACATGCCATTAGCTATAGGCTGAACGCTTACCAGGGCACCAGAGCTGTGCCCTTTTTGCTACTGCTGCAGCGCAATATGTTTCAAGTGGAGCCAGGCAGATCAGGCGATATAATAGTGTGGAACTGCTCGATTGAGCTTTCTGCTCACCGACGGATATATGCGTCAAGAAAGGTCATGCTAATGGGTTTTCTGAAAAAACTTGCCAGCTTCTTTGTTCCTCCCACATCAGGTAGATTCTATCCCCTCATCGTGAAATGCAATCGCTGTGGCGAGATTGTCGAGGGGGAAATCAACATGCATAATGACCTGAGTGCCGGTGACGGTGAGGATACAGATGCGGGAGGATACTACTGCCGCAAGGTGCTCATGGGTAGCCGGCGATGCTTCCAACGAATCGAAGTGAAGGTCAGGTTTGACAGCAACCGTCGGCTGATAGATCGCCAGATTTCAGGGGGTACCTTTGTCGACGAGCAGGAGCAAAAATAGCATTGCAAGCACCACAGAAGATCGGCTCAACAACGCGCTGCTGTTCTGTGGTTTATACCATACCCGATGTAGAATAGTCCCATCACATATTTGGAGATCAACTTATGTATGTAAGACCATGCGTCAGGCTGCTCATGGTAATATTGCTGAGCGTTGCACTGGCAGCATGTGCCCCGGCCGGCACAAACACCCGACAATCGGTGTCTGAACGAGCCAATAGCTTACCTCCATCTCAGGCAGCCCTCTCATTTTCCCCTACACCAACGCTCACTGTAGAAATGTCTGATGTCTCTCTTCCGCTATCCTATTCAGGCATTCTCCCGGAGGGCGCGGTTGCCGTACTCGGATTGGGGCGCATTGCAACATCGGTCTCGCCAGATGGCAGACATTTTGTCATCTGGTCAGACAGGGAAGCACTTTTATACGATTTTGAAACATTGAAGCCAGCGTGGGATCAAGCCAAACCGGGTGGCGAAGTCACCTGGTTGCTGGGCGGAGAACAGGTAGCCATCGGAAGGTATGTCTGGGATATCCGGACAGGCGATCAGAAGCTTGCAAGCTCTCTGGCGCTGTCAGCCGCGTCGAAATGGTCTCCGCGGGGATTCATCATTGCTACCCCTGGACCGGGCTCATCCATCTTGCTACTTGAGGCTCATACCGGCCTGGAAATCCATCGTCTGGAGCTGCTTGACAGCCTTCGCGCCGCACTGCCGTCAGATGTGCCAGGCTATGATCAGATCAGTATCTCTTTCAGCCCAAATGGACAGCTTGTGGCTGCTACTTACGCATGGAGGGTCTCAGAGGACTACAAGGGAGATGGTGATACGCTGACCATCTGGGATGTGAAAACAGGAGAGTTGCTGCGCACATTGACCCCGGCGAAGGGCGATGCAGTTGGACGGACCACTATGAGTTGGTCACCCGACAGCGCGAGGGTGGCAACAGCATCTTCCGACGCTCTGTGTGTATGGGATGTAGAAACAGGTGAGGTGCTCAAAGAGATCGGGGGAGCCCAATACATCACATGGTCACCAGATGGATCGAGGTTTGCTACCTCAGTCAATGCCGCTCAGGAAGGGGGAGAGCCCATCGCGCCCGTGCGTGTGTGGAATAATGCGACACTTGAGGAAGAATACACCCTTAATGAAATAGAAGAGGCTGTTCTATGGTCGCCGGACGGCTCGCGCATTGTCACTACCAGCTATCTTGCATCAACGCACAGTATTGTGCGAGACGCCGCAAATGGCAGAAAGCTGGCTACCATACCGGACAGCGAACGGCCCATTGCTTTCAGCGCTGACAGCAACAGAGTCATCGGTCCTCGCTACTATGCCTATGATCCCAGTGATGAAAATACACTTGTTGTCTGGGACATCGATGGCGATGATGCCGGAAAAGCAGCAGTTTTTCAGGGCACCTCATCGATTGTCGACATCGCCTGGTCACCGGACGGCAAATCGATTGCAGGGGAGATGGGGTGGTGGCATGTACCCAGTCTGGCTGTCTGGGATGTTACGGAAGCCAAAGCTCGGTCTTTGCTCGACATTGAATGGTTGGGCCTTGAGAGCCACATTAACCTAGTCGATGTAGATTGGAGCCCTGACGGCTCCACCCTGGCCATCAGCTCAGAAGTCGAGGGAGGCCGGTTGGTAAATATCGATAATTTGTCAGTGGAGAACAACGACAATCTGTCTGGAGTGTTAGCCTACAGCCCTGATGGTGCGATGCTGGCAAGTGCGTACGGAAGGCAAATCGATGTGCAACGCGTGTTAGACGGTGAAATGGTGCAAACACTCACGCTTGAGGAGGCAATCGTCAGCGCCATCGGGTGGTCGCCCGATGGGACAAGGATTGCACTGGCAACCATTCCGGAAGATGCTATCTGGTATAGTGGCAGCGCGCCGGGTATTGCAGCAGGGACATCCCCAACCGGTGCAGTGCTCATCTGGGACGCCCAATCGAACGCGATTGTGGCCACGCTGAGGGGTATCCAAGGTCTTCCCTATAGTGTAGCGTGGTCGCCCAATAGCCGGGAGATCGTTGCCGGTTTCAATATAGACACCCTGGGTATATGGAACGCTGCCAACGGCACATTGGTCCGTTGGTTGTATGGCGACATCGAGGAGTACGCGGAAGAATATGAAGAGATGGGCTACGTAGATGTTGCCTGGTCACCGGACGGCATATACATCGCTGCTGCTTATGGCAAGAACCCCTTCTTCAGAGAATGCCAGGCCTGCTACTTTGGGACGCTCGGAAAGGCAATGCTCTGGGATGCTGCTGCCGGCTCACGTGTGAGCCGCTATGCTGCCCATACTGACGAGGTCCAGGCGGTTGCCTTCAGCCCAAACAGCTTGCTGCTGGCTACGGGCTCCCTGGATGGTACTGTCATTATCTGGGATGTCAATGCGAGGCCAAGCGAACGACCGGATGATGAGGATAGCAACGGGCAGGAATAGAAGTGAATGTCTGACAGACAGCATATGGCTTGTAGCTCGTTGCGTTGCGCCAGCTTTGCTGGCACCGGTCTGTGTTCCTCTGAAAAAGAGACAGGTTAGGATTAGTCTGAATGAAAGCACAACTACCAACAGCCATTTTTCTAGACCTGGATGACACCATTCTGGACGATACGGGGAGCGTCGCCCGCTGCTGGCGGGAAGCCTGCGAGCAATACGCTCCTCAGCTGGGCCCCTTCACGCCTGAGGAGATCAATGATGCCATACGTACCTACAGCTCCTGGTATTGGGGTGATGCCAACCGTCATCGCCAGGGACGCCTGCAATTGGAGCTGGCCCGGCGGGAGATTGTCGAAGAGACTTTGAGGCGGTTGGGTGCAGAAAGGCCTGAAATTGCACACCAGTTGGCCGATCGCTACTCGGTGCTGCGAGAGGAGGCTATGGAACCCTTCCCAGGGGCCATCGATGCGCTGCATCGTCTGCGAGAGTTGGAAATCCGATTGGCGCTGCTGACCAATGGCAACGCCATCTCCCAGCGCCGGAAGATCGATAAACACCAACTACACATCTTCTTCGAGATCATCTTGATTGAGGGCGAGTTCGGGGTCGGCAAGCCAGACAAACGTGTCTATCTCCACGCTCTGGAGCAAATGAAGGTCCGTCCTGCGGAGACCTGGATGGTGGGTGATAATCTGGAGTGGGATGTGGCAGGCGCGCAGCAGGCAGGCATCCTGGGCATCTGGCATGATTTTCAGGGAACCGGTCTCCCTGCATCAAATACTGTGAAACCCGACCGGATCATCCGGTCGCTGACGGATCTCGTGACCTGAACCGGCTTGGGCTATTGATAACCAATCACCGTTCAATATCTGGCGCTGCCCCCAGGGCTTGTTGACAATCTCACTAATCGGCTATAGTAATGAAACGCAATATATTTAGAGTTCACGGGAGTGAGGAGAAAATGGCTCAACGACGTTATCTTATCCCAATACTTGTTCTTATCTTAACGCTTATACTGGTTTCCGGATGCAACAGCAGAATAGACTCTAGTGTGGCAACCTTGAATGCCCGCGCAACAGAGATTGCTGGAGGTGGTGGCATAGTAGGCACCCCCTTGGCGATGCTGACTCCCGAACCAACCCATCCGCCTAACCTATACGATTTGGTTACTGCCGGCGACACGCTGGTCCATGCCTGGGGCCAGATTTACGGGCTCCCGAGCGGATCGGAGTTTACCATTTGGGCAACACAGCAGCAGGTCTCCGATTTCATCATCCAGACATTGCAGGTTGGCGGCTGGGAAGACACGGTCAAAGGCGGCAGTGTATCTATTGGTGCAGGACAGCTGCGGCTGGATGTAGCAATCATAGATGCCGCCAGCAACTCCGGTTCCGGTACGTTCACATGCCAGCCCACGCTGGATGGCATGGGAAGGCTCAAGCTCAACCCAATGGGCGCACAATTTGGCTCGCTGCAAATCCCCAACGGTCTGACTGGAGCGCTGGGAGATGCTGCTCAAACAGCACTTGCCGGAGCGAAAAATGAAACACTTAGCAAGGTCTCACTCAAAGTGATTTCGCTGGAAAATGAGACCATGGAGGTATCTGGCACAGTCAAATAAGATATCGTCTGCCTGGTAGGAATGCTAATGGCTGATCTGCCTTATGTTGTCCATCGCAGCTGGCAGCGAATGCTGCTGGCTCAGCTCGTTGTATGGGCGCCGACTCTGACCGCCGGCGGATGGCTCGTATTCATACAGGGCTGGCATCCACTCGGCGCCAGCCGGCTGATCACTCTGGCTGTCATAGCCTTTGTGATCAGCATCCTTTTTCGCCTGATAGTTGGTCTCACCGCCCGCCGCATTTTCCGCCAGGTCCTCAAAGCCCACCAGCTCCTGGTGCAGCAAAAATACCCGGAGGCCTTGACCGAGCTACATGAGCATCTAGCATTCCTGGAGAGACATGTATTCCTGGATCGATGGCGCACGGTGCTGTTCCTAGACACCAGCAAGCACGGCGTCAGGGAAAACACATGGATTACCATTGCCTTCACGCATATGCGCAATGGTGACCTGGAAAACGGTCAGGCCGCTTACAAACAATGCCTGGAGGCCAACCCTCACAATGAAACAGCGATCGATACTCTGAATTTTATCGCTGCTTTTGCAGGTGAACCGCTCAGGCCTGGCGGCAGCGGTCTTACCTTCTGTCTTGCTGTCGATCCTAAACAGAACAGGCGGCAATCCAACATCCGATTTGTTGTCTCGATGATCTTTATATGGGGATTAGGCTCAACCGTCAGCAGCCTGTTTACAATGTTTGGAGGGCGTGTCATCGACCTGCTGCTACTGGAACTGTCATGGTTTTGGAGGGCTGTTGTCAGTGTGTTCGTGCTATATTGGCTGATCGGCGTCCTGATGAAGATTTATCATTGGGCTGCTACCCGCATGGTACTGCTCGATCTATATCGGGCAAACTGGCTGGTCAAGACCAGACGCTACCAGGAGGCCGTCAAAGCACTCGAAGTGCAGCGCGCCTTCTTCGATGAGCACCCTTGGGTAGACAATCTGCGTTGGCTGCTGCTGCTTTCCCCGACAACCTACAGTTACCGCGAGTGGATATTGATATCACTGGCCGATGTTTATCTCGATCTCGGCGATGTCGACGAATACATCAACTATAATCAGGAGTGCCTGGTCCAGAACCCAAAGAACGCCTTTGCCCGGTCACGCTTGGAGTTTTGTAATACCATTCTGGGAAGTCTGAATAAACCACTGATCCAGATACCGATCGAGCAGGTATAGAACACGGCAAGAGTAGATCACCGGTCTTCCCATTCCGGCACTTTCTCACCAACACACCACAACATTACAAAGGCGCCTGTACGACCTAGGCACTTGAACTGCTTTTTCAGGGTAGTGCGTCTCTTATGATAAGGCAGATTGTCCAGCGAGCATAGATAGGTGGAAGGACCCATGCTCGCGGCTCAGACGCCGCATGATCCGAGCGTTCTCGATCCCGGCCTCGATTTTGCGGGTATTGCGGACGATCCCCTTATCCGCCACCAGATGGTCAAGGTCATCAGGGCCGTAGGTTATAACCATATCGCACTGAACCCATCGAAGGACTTGCGGAAATTTGACCACTTGTTGTGAGCGACCTCCTAGCCGAACCCGGCTTGAAAGATAGCCTGCGCCATTGCTTCCAAATACCCGCAGTCTGTCTCCGGCTTCCGGCGCGGTGGTAATAGTCGGGCATTCCCAAAAAGATCTCGCAGGTGCAAAAATGAGCCGGTAGCTATGCTTGGGTAAATGGGGTGAGCGGGCAAATATCTCACTAAACTTGCAAGATGTGACACTTCTTTACACGGGATGTTACAAAATGGGTTTGCACCGCTTCAAAAGGGGACATTTCTACTTTGTTGGGTTGACATTCCTGTTGACACATTTGCAGCCTGCTGATTATAATCAGATCGACAAACAAATAGACCGATCTTCGGGGCGGGGTGAAAGTCCCCACCGGCGGTATTGGATGGTTACATCCCAGCCCGCGACCCGCGCAAGCGGTGGACTCTGGTGAGATGCCAGGGCCGACGGTGACAGTCCGGATGAAAGAAGATCAGGCAGCAGCCAAGCACGGCTCGAAGTAGTACAGTTTGCAATGCACCACTAACGCCCCGATATCGCTTCAGGTATCGGGGTTTTTGATCGACACACAGAATGCAGTTTCTACAGTGTGCCTATCCGCTTCCCCGCCCCGGAATAAATCAGTGTTTAGTTATTGGTTCTTAGTCTTTGCTTATTAGTTCTGCAAGCTTTAGCCATCAGGCAATCGCCTATGACCGACAACCAAGCGCTAATCAAGAGTGGAGATCATGGATATTTCCCTGGCTCACAAACAACAAAAGCACCCACTGATGCCGGCTGCTCCCCGGTGGCAGGTCTGGCTGCCGATTCTCATGCTGGTTGCCTTCCTGATCGGCTGGGAGGCGCTGGTGCGTCTTTCGAACATCCCGGCCTTTATATTGCCGTCTCCGGGCGCCGTGGGGGCCAAGCTGGCAAATGTAGTTCTCAACGGCACGCTACTGCATCATAGCATCGTTACCCTGGCTGAGGTGGTCGGTGGGCTGGCGCTCGGCCTGACTGTGGCTACCGTGCTGGGCTATCTGCTGGCTAAGTCGGTAACCGTCGAGCGGGCCCTTGCGCCGTATCTGGTCGCCTCACAGGCCATCCCGATTGTCGCCATTGCTCCTCTGCTGGTGATTTGGTTTGGGTCGGGGATGTTCAGTAAGGTGCTCATCAGCGCCCTGATCGTCTTCTTCCCGATTCTGATCAACACTATCGCAGGCATACGCGGTGTCCCCGCCGATCTGCATGACCTGATGCGCTCGCTGCGCGCCACCCGCTGGCAGATATTCAGCAAACTCGAAGTGCCTGCCTCGCTGCCGGTACTGCTGGCCGGGCTGAAGATCGGCGCGACGCTTTCAGTGATCGGTGCGGTGGTCGGTGAGTTTGCCGGGGCTAATGCCGGGCTGGGATCGATGATCAGTCTGGCCGACGGGCAGTACGACACCGCGCGGATGTTTGTCGGCGTGCTGGCGCTGGTAACGATGGCGCTGGCGCTCTATGGTACGGTGACCTGGATCGAGCGGCGGGCACTGCGGTGGCAGAAGTAAATCGATTTGACATTTAAGATTTGATATTGAACGACAATACACCAAGGAGTGGTCTATGAGCAAAAGCTCACCAATGGGAATGAAAATAGCAGCAGCTTGTAAGTGATTGTGGCGTATGGATTCCCGCTT